>JAITSR010000413.1 GCA_031287655.1 Clostridiales bacterium | reverse complement strand
GTGCTTACCCGCTTTGAGCGCCTTCATATTCAGTTCATAGTGCGCCGCGATCGACGCCGTGTCCATCAGAATATCAAAATCTTCTTTCGCGAGCAGCTCGTCGATGGACCCATATACCTTGGGAATCCCGAACATCTGTTGGAACAGCGCCGTCCGTTCGGGTTTAATGTCGCAGCAGGCCACCACCTCCGCGCCTTTGTTGCGGTGCATATACGCCATATAGGTATCCTCGGCAATCGCGCCGCAGCCGACAATCGCAACCTTCCACTTTTTCATAGTATTTCCTTTCGCCATGTATAATTATGCGTCCATCCGGTGTGGTCCTTGAGCTTTTGATTCGACATGAACGGCGCGTATCCGGGCAGCGGGCTTTTCAGGCGCGACAACAGATCGGGCCGGAACTTTTTGATGATGTCTATCGTCGGCTCGGACGCGTTCGTGTCGTCCGCGTGGCAGTAATACGCCGCATACAGCGGGAGCTCTTTCAGGGCCGCCTTTTCGAGAATCCGGACATGCGCGAGCGAGCAGTCCTCAAAGGACACCCACGGGTTGAGCACCGAAAACAGGTCCTTTACGGGCTCGGCAAAGCGCGGAGCGAACTTCTTGCGCATTTCCTCATCCAAAATCCATCCGGAGCGCACGGCGTAGCAACGGATGCCATACGAGCGCGCGTATGAATCAAGCAGCAGCTCGCCCGCGAATTTGGAATAACTGTAGGAATCCTCGACGTCTACCGGGTGCTCCTCGTCGATCGGCAGATAGCGGATCGGAAAATCCGTCCCGCTGATTCGGAATCCATGCCCGGTCGCGCAATTGGAGCCGGTCTGAATAAAAATCCCGATGTCGCTGCGCAGCGCGCCTTGCAGCATGTTGTACAGCCCCATGATGTTCGTTTTCATCGTCAGTTCGCAAGTCGCCAGATCTTTCCATTTATCTGTCCCCACCGTGTCGGTCGGGCTCGGGATTGCCGCGGGGTGGACGATCGCATCCAGCTTTTGCCCCTGCATCGCGGCAACGCAGTCCGAAAGGCTGTTGACGTCCCCGCGGATCTGCTGATAGCCCGCAAATGCGGGCTCCGACACGGGCTTGCGCGTAAAAAGCACCGGCTCATGACCGTTTGCGGCCAAATCCCGCACCAGCCATTTGCCGAGCCGGCCGTTGACGCCGGTAACCAATACCCTCATATCTTCTACCTTCCTCTCATTGATTTTTGTATCCGTTATTTCCGGCGACGCCTCAGAGCTCACAGCGCCAAGCAAACTTGCGTTGCCGCGGACAGTGCCGAGACAGACAGCGCCGCGCAGCCCACGGCGTTGCTGCCTACAGCGCCGCGAGCTTAGAGATCGGGAGCGGCTCAAAAGTGGTCTTTAGCCGCTGGACCACGCCGGTCCTCGCCGCGCGGTATCCGGCCTCGATAATCTCGACGACGTGCCGCGCCTGCTCCGGGCTACCGATGTCGACTTTGCCGCCGAAACGGACCAAGTCGACAAGTTGCATAATGTCCTCAAAGACGTGCCGCTCCGGCAGTTCCTGATGGATGCCGAGCACATGCGGCTGATGGTCGCCCGGGTGATCGAGCGGCTCGCCGCCGAAGCGTTTTTTCGCGATTGAAGCCTCGCTTCCGTGGATGTCGGGGAAGCAGAACAACTCACCTGCCATCATCGGGTCCGCCGTGACCGAGTTGCAGATCACATGGAAACCCTCGCCGTAGTCGATCAGGATCGTCGTGGAGTCGTCCATTTCGTTTTCGATCTTTTCGCCTTTGTACTCGTGGTACGCATATTGCTTTCCGGAAAAAGCGGTCACTTGCTTTGCCGGACCCAGAATACTTGTGATATTGTGCAGCGCGTAGACCGCGACGTCATACTGCGGGCCTCCGGCCGGTTTTTTGAAATACCACGTCGGATTCACGTTGCTGAGCGGGTCGTCGCCGACGCGCATGTACTCCGAGGTGTGGAACTTGCCGCCCCCCGCGACGTTGTCGGCGTAGGCCCATGAGAGCTTGCCGAGACGGCCTTCAAGGATGAGCCGCCGTGCGCGCTGCACGCCGGGCATATATGCGACGCCCGGGGATGCGACAAGATGGATGCCCTTCTTTTCCGCCGCGGAAATGATGTCGTCGCTCTCCCATGTCTCGACCGTCATCGTCTTGTTGAAGTGTACATGCCGCCCGGCTTTGATCGCCTGCATCCCCTGCTCGTAGTGGAGCCCGATCGGGGAGCACAGCGTGACCATATCCACGTTTGCGTCCCCCAGCATTTCCTCATAGGACTCGTACCACGCGGGGATTTTGTACTTTTCAGCCGCCGCCTTCGCCCTGCCCGGCGCGGGGTCGCACACCGCGGTGATTCGCGCGACGTCGTTGAGCTCGCCGTGTTTAAAATGATCCAGCGCGCTTCTGATTCCGATGGAACCGCAGCCGGCGATCCCGATGCCCACAAAACCATTCTTCATTGCCCGTCCAGCCTCCTTTTTTCGTACATTTTTTCACTGATTATGAATACATCGGCCATATCAATTGTATCAGAAAAAAGATCGAAATATCCGCTGTATTTATGAAAAATTCGCGCACTTTT
>JAITSR010000358.1 GCA_031287655.1 Clostridiales bacterium | reverse complement strand
GTAATAATTCGTCATTCCTTCAAGTAGCCCTGTCAAAACTTGTCGTATATCTCCTCCACTCCGACAAGACCAAATCGTTACTTAAAAACTCCTCTAACGTAGACGTGCGCTGTGCGCCGTCAACGATGTCGCAACGTCCATCATCGTTATCCGAAAAGAACATAAAGGGTATGGGATACCCAAGAAGGATTGACTCTATAAAGCGACATTTACGAGCGGTATCCCAAACGAAGTTCCGTTGATACTCGGGGTTGATAAAATACTCGCCATCTTTAAATTGAACAACCAAGAAATCAATTGCGTAATCGCGGGTGTTATAGTCAACCTCACGGCGCAAATCCATAATTTGGTTGGTAATGCTTTCGGTCTTAGCAATTTCTGTGGTGTTCGCGTTTATCTCCGTATTATTATTCATTTATTATCGCTCTGCCATTCGTCCTTTTCACGTCCGCCGTTTTGTTCACCTTTACGGTAACGCTTGGTATACTTTGAAAACGGTTGGCAAGGGGCGCACCCCACCAAAATACGCACACCGTCGGCGGGGTATAACGCCGCTATTTCGGCAGGGGCAAGCGCGGACACATCTGCTGTGATAAATCGAGCGTTGCCGTTATTGTGTTCGTAGGCATACTTGCAGGACGAGTCCAAATCAATACCCGCCGTAACATTCAAGCCCGCAAGATGAAGCCCGTGCGTCAAACCGCCGACTCCGCAAAACAAATCCACTACCGCTGGCATAAACGCACCTCCATTCATTATTACACAAATTCATACTCAAAAGCCCGTTTAGAACACCGCCGCGGTACCCTCAAGCCTTGGCACTTTTTGAATTTTTCACAGCCTTTGTGCGCCCGTCGGCAGGCTTTCGGGTTTCTTTTGGTATGAGCCAACCTCGCCCTAATCGCACAGCTCCGTTTATACGACCTTTGGCGCACAACTCCTGTATGCGTCTGTCGGTGACACCCCATTGTTCGGCAGCTTGCTGCGGCGTTATCCAGTTCAAGTCCATACTCATACCTCACCTATGTTAAAATCACTATTATACACTATACTACGGATTGCCGAATATTGCAATAGGAAAATGATAACCGCGTAAAAATTGCAATCGCAATTTTTTTCGTGTAAAATAGTGACAGTTAAAATAATGTCAGTAAATTTTAGGAGGGCGACGACTTGTCTATTAAGAGCAACCTTGAAAAACATACCGCGAACTGGCTGAAACGTCAGGATCAGGAGGGCAAGCTGAATAAGAGCATTTCAATTCAGCGGAAGGAAGTTTGGGATTCGGAGAAAAAAAGCAATCTGATTATTTCAGTGCTGCTGGACATCCCGATCGAGAGTCTCCTGTTTGAGGAGACGGAGGGCGGGGCGCTGAACGTTCTGGACGGCAAGCAGCGCACGTTGACGCTGTGCGCGTTCCTCGACGACCAGTTCGCGCTCTCGCCGAAAATCCGGGTCAAAGAAATCGGGGGGTACCCGCTCGTCGGCATGAAATTCTCAACGCTCCCGGAGTCGCTGCGCAGCAAAGTCTTGGAGTACGAGCTGTCGATCTCGATCCTCAGGCCGTTGGAAGCCGAGGAACGCGCGACGGTGTTCTTCATGCGCAATCAGGCCGTGAGTCTTTCCAAAATGGACCTGTCGCTCGTAGTGCTCGGCGAACACGCGATGGATGTGTTTGACCGCTTCTGCGGCAGCCACTTCATGCTCGACACGGTCAAGCTGACGGAACCCGCCCGCCGCAAGCACACCGACCTGCAGGTGCTGCTCCAGTATCTGATCCTGCAGCAGCGGCCCGAGATGGGCTTTTCCGGCGCGGAGATCATGGGCTTCTGTGACGACATCAAAAACGGGGAGGCGGAGCTGCCGGTTGACGCCCTAAACGAGCTTTTTGCCTATCTGGACGCGGCCCTGACGGAAAAAAGGCAGTATCTGAAAAAAGTCCATATCCCAGCCGTCCTCTCCGTCGCGCAGGCCGCAAAGAGCGCGGGGCTGCCCGCCGAGAGCTTTGGGAGACGCTTGGACGCGTTCTTTGCGCGTTTGCAGGATCAGGCGGGCTACGTCGCGACATACGCGTCCGGCAGCGCGAAGCGCACGAATGTTCAGGCGCGTGTGAAATTTTTGAGTCAGATCCTCGACATGGAGGACCCCGCGCCCGTAAGTGAAGGCGAAGGGGAAGGCGAAAATAAACAGCCGGAGCGGCGCAGGCCAGGCAGGCCGCGCGGCCGTACATCCACATCCGCATCCGCGGCCGACGGCGCCTCTACCGCGAAGCGCCGCGGAAGGGGCAGGAAACGCAGCTAAAAAATAACCGCATCACTCCCCCATGACCATTCCGGCATGGGGGTACAGGTGAAAGGCACGGACATTTCATACCACTTTATGCCTTTGCAGAAAGGAATGGTCATATGTTTGAAAACGGCGGCGGGGACCGCTTGATCTATCGATGGGACGCGGAGGAGCTCCGCGTGGAGCCGTGGGGGAAGAACAGTTTGCGCGTCCGCGCGACCAAGATGGCGGAGATGCCGGACGAGGATTGGGCGCTGCTGCCGAGGCCGAACGGGACGGCGGCGGAAGCGGCGGAAGCGGCGGCGGAAACGGTGCAAAGCCGGATGTCCGCGCCGATGCTCGAGTTGGACGGGTCGGACGTCGGGCCGGGCGGCGACGGCTGCGCGAGCAAGGACGGCACGAGTTTGAGCGGGGACGGCGGGGCGCGCATCCGCAACGGCGGGATCACGGCGGAGATCAGCGCCGCGGGCAAGCTCTCCTTTTACAACGCGCGCGGCGAGCTTTTGCTCGAAGAATATGTGCGCAACCGCAAGGGCTTCATCTCCGAGCACGGGGAGGCGCGCGGCGCGTTTGCGAGCGCGCTCGACATTGACGCGCGCGAGTTTTCGCCGATCACCGGCGGCGACTACGCCCTCACGGTGCGCTTTGAGGCAAATGAGGGCGAAAAGCTCTACGGCATGGGCCAGTACCAGCAGCCGTTCCTCGAGCTCAAGGGCGCGGAGCTCGAGCTCGCGCAGCGCAATTCGCAGGCGAGCGTCCCGTTCCTCGTCTCGAACCGGGGCTATGGCTTTCTTTGGAACAACCCCGCGATCGGCCGCGTCACATTTGGGAAGGGAGGCTACACATGGACGGCCCGCTCGACAAAGGCGATGGACTACTGGATCACGGCCGCCGACACACCGGCCGAAATCCTTGAGGCATACGGCGCGGCGACCGGCTTTGCCCCGATGATGCCGGACTACGCGATGGGCTTTTGGCAGTGTAAGCTGCGCTACCAGACACAGGACGAGCTGCTCTCTGTCGCCCGCGAATACAAACGGCGAAACCTGCCGATCTCCGTGATCGTCGTCGACTTCTTCCACTGGACCTGTCAGGGCGACTGGCGCTTTGACCCCGTATACTGGCCGGACCCGGAGGGTATGGTGCGCGAGCTGCGCGAAATGGGCATTGAGCTGATGGTCTCGATCTGGCCGACCGTCGACGACCGGAGTGAGAATTTTGAGGAAATGCGGGAGCGCGGCTACCTGATCCGCACGGAGCGCGGCGTCCGCATCGCGATGGACTTTCACGGCAACACGGTGCATTTTGACGCGACGAACCCCGGCGCGCGGGAATACGTTTGGAAAAAAGCGAAGCGGAACTACTACGACAAGGGCATCCGCATCTTTTGGCTCGACGAGGCCGAGCCCGAGTACAAGGTCTACGATTTTGACCATTACCGCTACCACCTCGGCAGCGACCTTATGGTCGGAAACCTCTATCCCGCGCTCTACGCGAAGGCTTTTTACGACGGCATGACCGCGGCGGGGCAGGAGAACGCGCTGAACCTGATCCGCTGCGCGTGGGCCGGGAGCCAGCGGTATGGCGCGCTCGTGTGGTCCGGGGACATCCACTCGAGCTTTAAAAGCCTGCGCAATCAGCTTGCGGCAGGCCTGAACATGGGGCTCGCGGGCATCCCGTGGTGGACGACGGACATCGGCGGCTTTCACGGCGGGAACCCCAATGACGCGGCATTCCGGGAACTGTTCGTCCGCTGGTTTGAATACGGCGCGTTCTGCCCGGTCATGCGGCTGCACGGCTACCGCGACCCCCATACGCCCCCGATCGGAACGAGCGGCGGCGGACTGTGCGACTCCGGCGCGGCGAACGAGGTCTGGAGCTACGGGGACGAGGCTCTCGCGATATGCGAAAAATACCTCGCGCTGCGCGAGCGGATGCGCGGCTATATCACGGAGCTGATGGACGCGGCGCATAAAAAAGGCGCGCCGGTGATCCGGCCGCTGTTCTTTGACTTCCCGGCGGAAGCGCGCTCATGGGAGGTCGAGGACGAGTATATGTTCGGCCCGGATGTGCTCGTCGCGCCGATTTTGGACGCGGGCGCCAGAAAGCGCGCCGTGTGGCTGCCGGAGCTCCCGGAGGGCGGCGCTTGGACGGCGCTGACGCTGACGCCGGAGGCGGGCGCGGGAACGGGCGCTTCCGGAGCGGGACTGGGCACTGGCGCGGAGTTTGCCGGGGGTCAGCTGATTGTGGCGGACGCTCCGCTCGACACGATCCCGGTGTTTTTGCGCAATGGACGTACATTTTGCGGAGAGGGAATCAAATAAAAGCGACGGAGGCAATCAATTATGGCATTGATGCATGTAAAGTTTTTTTCGGATGTCCTCGGGATGTGCGTGGAAATGGACGCGATCATCCCGCAGGCGGTGAAGGGGCAGATCGGCATGGGCGGCGTCGCGGACGGCGGTCCCTATCAAACGCTGTATCTTTTGCACGGCATGTCGGACGACCACACGATCTGGCAGCGGCGCACCTCGATCGAACGCTACGCCTCGGAGCTCGGACTCGCCGTGATCATGCCGTCGACGCAGCTCGGCTGGTATACGGACATGGCGCACGGCCTTAAATGGTGGACGTATATCTCACAGGAGCTGCCGCAAATCTGCCGCAAATTCTTCCCGCTCTCGCAAAAGCGCGAGGACACGTTCGCGGCGGGACTCTCGATGGGCGGCTACGGGGCGGCAAAGCTCGGCCTTGGCGCGGGCGAGGCTTTTTCAAACGTCGCGACGCTTTCGGGCGGGCTCGACGTCCGGACGATCGTGTCGAACCCGGACCCGGCGGACGGGCGCGGCGCGTTTTGGACGGACGTCTTTGGCCCGGCGGAGACGGTGGCGGGCGGGGAGAACGACCTGTTCGCGCTCGCCGAGTCGCGCAAAAAACTTGGCAATATGCCGCGCATCTATCAATGGTGCGGCACGGAGGATTTTTTGTACGATCAGAACGTCGCGTTCCGCGACCACTTGCAGGCTCTCGGCTACGACCTGACATACGAGGAGGGGCCGGGCGACCATCAGTGGAAATACTGGGATGAAAAAATCCAGCGCGTCCTAGAATGGCTGCCACTGAAAAAAGGGTAAAAAGGGGAATCGTTCAGGCGTTGCGGAGCAACGTCTCCCGATCAGCCTCCCGTATAGCGGAGAATGTCCGCGAGCGCGTCGCGCCCGCCGAGCCCGCCGGATTTCGTGATCAGACGGAAGACGCGCTCGCGGGAGAACGCGCGCGCGGCCACGATCCCCGGCGCGATCTCCCGGATCGGTACGATCGCCG
>JAITSR010000341.1 GCA_031287655.1 Clostridiales bacterium | reverse complement strand
CGCAGGCTCGGCGGCGGGTTCCGGCGCGGCTTCCGACCCCGCCCTGATTCTGCTCGACATCATGCTGCCCGGCGCGGACGGCTTGGAGCTGTTGAAGTACATCCGAAACGAGCGGTCTCTCGACGTGCCGATTTTGATCGTCTCGGCGCGCAAGTCGGACGCGGACAAAATCCTCGGTCTGGGGCTCGGCGCGGACGACTATATCGTAAAGCCGTTCAGCCCGAGCGAGCTCGTCGCCCGCGTCAAGGCGCACATCGAACGCTACGAGCGGCTCACGGCGCGGGGAGACGCCGCCGCCGAGGGCAGGCGCGAGATCATCGAATTTCGGACGCTAAAGATCGACGTCGCCGCGCGGCGGGTCTTTATCAGCGGCAAGGACGTCGCCCTGACGAACAAGGAGTTTGACCTTCTGGTGTTCTTTGCCCGGAACCCGAACCGCGTGTTCAAAAAGGACGACATCTTCGACAAGGTCTGGGGCATGGACGCCTTCGGCGACACTTCGACCATTACGGTGCATGTGAAAAAACTGCGTGAAAAAATCGAGGGCGCGCCCGACGGCCAAAAGTTCATCGAAACGGTCTGGGGCGCGGGCTACCGCTTTAAAATTTAGGGGACGGCACATAAATCAATCATACGCAAAACAGGAGGTTTCGATGAAATTCACAGAAGGTTATTGGCTGCGGCGCGAGACCGCCGAGGCGCACTACGCGGCGCAGGCGTACGCGGTCGAAGCGCTGCCGGACGGGCTCCGGGTCCTCTCGCCCGCGCGGGTCATCGTCTCGCGCGGGGACACGCTGAACACCGCGACGATCACGACGGAATTTACACACGCGGCCCCCGGCGTGATTGCCGTGCGGAGCCGGCATCACGAGGCGTATGAGAGACGCGAGCCCCGCTTTGACAAGACTGCCCGCCCGACGCTGCCCGTGACCGTCCGGCAGGACGAAAACGAGGCCGTGATGGAGGCCGGAGCGGTGACGCTCCGCATAGACAAAAAGCGCTTTGGCTACCGTTTTTACGCGGGCGGAGAGCTGCTGACCGGCTGCGGCTTTCACAACCTCGCCTACATACAGGACGGCAAAAAGCCCGCCACGATGTCCCCGTCCGCGGATTACATGAAGCAGGACTACGAGCCGTACATGGTCACGGAGCTCTCGCTCGCGCCGGACGAGTGCGTCTATGGTCTCGGGGAGCGGTTCACGGCTTTCGTAAAAAACGGGCAGACAGTCGACATGTGGAACGAGGACGGCGGCACGTCGAGCCAGATCGCCTATAAAAATATCCCGTTCTACCTCACAAACAAGAACTACGCGGTGTTCGTCGACCACACGACGGACGTCTCCTTTGAAGTCGCGAGCGAAAAGGTCGAGTGCGTCGGCTTTGCGGCGCGGGGCGAGGAAATCCGCTACTATCTGATCTATGGCGCGGACGCGGCGGAGATTCTCGAGCGCTACACGGCCCTGACCGGCCGCCCCGCCCTGCCGCCCGCTTGGAGCTTCGGTCTGTGGCTCTCGACGTCTTTTACGACGAGCTACGACGAGGGGACGGCGACGGGCTTCATCTCGGGCATGGCCGAGCGCGGAATCCCGCTCAGCGTATTCCATTACGACTGCTTTTGGATGAAGGAGTTCACATGGTGCGACTTTGAGTGGGACGAACGCGTGTTCCCGGACGTCCCCGCGATGCTGCGCCGCAATCACGAGCGCGGACTCAGACTCTGCTGCTGGATCAACCCCTATGTCGCGCAGGGTACGGCTTTTTTCCGCGAGGGCGCGGAGAAGGGGTATTTTTTACTGCGGCGGGACGGGCGCGGCGTGTGGCAGACCGACCACTGGCAGCCCGGAATGGCCGTCGTCGACTTTACGAACCCCGACGCCGCGCGCTGGTACGCGGAAAAACTGCGCGCGCTGCTGCGAATGGGCGTCGACTGTTTTAAGACCGACTTTGGCGAGCGCATCCCGACCGACGTGTCTTATTTTAACGGCGCGGACCCCGTCGGTATGCACAACTACTACACCTATCTCTACAACCGCTGCGTGTTCCGGCTGCTCTGTGAAGAACGCGGCGCGGGCGAGGCTGTTGTGTTCGCAAGGAGCGCGACCGCGGGCGGCCAGCAGTTCCCGGTGCATTGGGGCGGGGACAACTCCGCGAGCTACCCTTCGATGGCGGAGACGCTGCGCGGCGGCCTCTCTTTTGCGATGAGCGGCTTTTCATTTTGGAGCAACGACATCAGCGGCTTTGAGCAGACCGCGCCGCCGGATTTATTCAAGCGCTGGGTGCAGTTCGGGCTGCTCTGCACGCACAGCCGCCTGCATGGCTCGACAAGCTATCGCGTGCCTTGGGCCTTTGACGACGAGGCCGTCCAGGTCACGCGGTTTTTCGCAAAGCTCAAATGCCGCCTGATGCCTTATTTGTACGCGATGGCCGTCAAGGCGCACGAAACGGGCCTTCCGATGATGCGCCCGATGGTCTTGGAGTTTTACGGCGACCCGGCGGTCACGCATCTCGACCGGCAGTACATGCTCGGGGACAGTCTGCTCGTCGCGCCCGTGTTCAGGGAGGACGGCCGCGCCGACTACTACTTGCCGGACGGCGAATGGACGGAGCTTTTGACAGGCGGGACGCGCTGGGGCGGACACTGGCAAAGCGACAGCTACGACTACTTTTCGCTGCCGCTCTACGTCCGGCAGAACACGCTGCTCGCGGTTGGCGGCACGGCCGACAGGCCGGACTACGACTATGCGGATGGGCTCACGCTGCATCTGTACGCGCTCCAGCCGTGGGCCGAGGCGCGCTGCACCGTACCGGACCTCACAGGCGCGGTCGCGCTCGAGGCCGCGGTCACGTCGGTCGGAGGCGCGTCCGGCAGTGTGGTAGGCTGGCAGGAACAGGGCGCTCCCGTCGGGGCGCTCGAACTCCGCCTCTCGCGCCCCGTGCCGGGGCTCAGGCTCGTGCTGCACGGCATCGACGCGGAGAAAATCGACGCGGTCGAGGGCGGTGCGCTCAGCGACAGCGACGGCACTGACGCCGACGACGCACTCGGGTACTGTGCCGAGCCCGGCGGCGCGGAACCGAAATCGTCCGCCGCCGCACTTGCCGCCGACGCCGACGCGCTTGGCCGCGCCCCGTCCGACGCGGTGATCCGCATCGACGCGGCCGCGGCGATCGTCCGCATCCGACTGAAAAAACACTGATTGATGACCATTCCCTTCTGTGAAAGGCACAAAACAGAATGAAACAACAGTCTCAGAAACCGTTCAAAAACAGCTTGTGATAGAGCCTCCGGCCAAACCGGGGGCTTTATTACACGCCGCTTTACGCCGCCCGCACAAACCCGCTGTTTACATCAAATGAATATGGGTAAAACTAAATAACTGTTATTTGTGTGTGCTATTTGCACCTATAGCTTGCATTTACATCTTGTACTGACTGCGAGGTTATCTATGCGACGTCTAAAGAATCGAAAGACCGGCAAAATATCGAATCAGGTGCTGATCCTGTTTGTAATCAGCATCATCATCTGCATAGCCGTGACAAACGGGCTGTGCTTCTATCAATTTTATACATCTTCGATCGACAACGGCAATTATAAGCTCCGGAGCGCTATGACCGGTATGGAGAAGCTGATTGAACAGAATAAAGAAAACGCCGAATCCCACGTCGGCCTTCTCTTGGATAATCCGCTGTTAA
>JAITSR010000097.1 GCA_031287655.1 Clostridiales bacterium | reverse complement strand
ATGTCGATAAGCAAAGCGTGTGATGCAGACAGATATTGTCTAATATTCCGCCGAGTTTATTGCTCTTAAAAACTGCTATTGATATGAGAATGTTTGTGTCAACCATTATTCGCATTGCGTTCCTCCCGCCTTTCACGGCGGACTTCTTTTACCAATGCGACAACATCTTCCTCTGTTTTTAGTCCCAATCTTTCCGCTTCACCCTCAAAAGCATCCTGCAATTCAGTGATAGCAAGCGAAACAGGATTAACGAGCGTAAATGTACCACCTTGCTCCACAAAAGCGACCTTGCCGCCGTCGCGCAAATTGAGTTTGCGCCGTATGCTAATGGGAAGGGTAATCTGTCCCTTGCTCGTGATTTTCGCTAATTCCATAATCGCATCTCCATTCATTGTATTCCTTACCCTTATAGTATACTCTGGTTGAAAGAAATAAGCAATAGTTTTTTATAATAATTGGGCGCGTTCGCATGGACTTCAAGGACAGAGCTTCTTTGTTATGCTGCGTCAATCCGCCATGTCAAACAGTGTCATCTGCAGATCTTTCTGCTCAAATTTGTGCATATATTCAAACACATCATCCGGCTTGTATAAAATCCCGTGTCTTTGACATTCGTCCCGAAATATCTCGTAGAGCCGGGTCTTGTTCGGACTGTCACATTCATAAGCGTTGCCGAAGGCGCGAATGTATTTTTGTTTCATACCCGGAAAAAACGCGTCCAGCTTGGCGTAAAAATATTCACGGTCGCCCTCGCGGAGCGTTACGCCAAAGCTAAAACAGAGTATGCCCCGCACCTTTGCGCGGACGCAATAATCCAAAATTCCACGCAGATTGGTTTCGGTGTCGTTGATGAAGGGCAATATAGGTGAAAGCCATACCACGGTGGGGATACCCGCGTCACGGAACGCCTCCAGCGCGGCGAAGCGTTCGGCGGTGGTGGACACGTTCGGCTCGACGACGCGGCAGAGGGCTTCATCATAGGTCGTCAGCGTCATCTGCACCACACATTTGGCGCGGTTGTTGATGGCTTTCAGCAAATCGAAATCCCGCAGGATCCGACTGGATTTCGTCTGAATCGCCAAGCCGAAGCCGTACCGCTCTATCAACTCTATGCACCGCCGTGTCAGGCGCAGCTCCTCCTCCAAAGGAATATACGGGTCGCACATCGCGCCCGTGCCGATCATGCAGGGCCGCCGCCTCCTTTGCAGCTGATCCTCCAAAATCGCGGCGGCGTTTTGCTTTACCTCAATATCCTCAAAGTCGTGCTTCATTTGATAGCAGACGGAGCGCGCGTCGCAGTAAATGCACCCGTGCGTACAGCCGCGGTACAGGTTCATGCCGTTTTTTGCCGACAGTATTGTTTTGTATTCCGCGTAGTGCATTGCGATCACCGCCGATCCGCTTATTAAACAAATTCTACCACAGATCGGCGATTCGTTCGAGGTAAATTCAAAGATTCAAAGTCATGAATTTGCGCGATTTTGCCGGGTTTGATACAATAAATGGTAAAAAACGCGATTTACTCGGATGATTCGCCCGAGATTTTCGGCAGAGGAGATATATATGCCCAAGGCAGTTCGCATGGCAGACATCGCCGCACAGGTCGGCGTAAGCATTGTAACGGTATCAAAGGCCCTGTCGGGCAAGGATGGAGTAAGTGAGATACTGCGCTCGCGGATACAGGCGCTCGCGGTGGAAATGGGTTACATGACGCCAAGCGCGAAGGCGGCGAAAAGCATGAAGACCGCGGCAGGCGCGGAGGCCGCGCGAAACGTTTCCGGCGGGCTTCATGCGCCCGGCGGCGGCTTTGGGACAGACGCCGCGGCAGAGCCCCCCGGCGCGCCCGCAAAGGCTGGGAGATCCGCGCGCGGCGCGGTGTCCGGAAGCATCGGCGTGCTGATTCCGCAGCAGTTCCTGCATCGGGACACCTCGTTTTACTGGCATATGTACACGCAGCTCGTCACACGGTTCCACGCGGACGGTTACTTTACGGTTTTAGAAGTCATAAAGCCGGAGGATGAGCAAGTTCCCGCGCTGCCGCGTGTCATGCGCGGCGGTAAGATTGACGGGGTCGTTGTGATCGGGCAGGTGCAAAAGGCATTTGGCGCGCTCCTGTGCTCGGGAAAAAAGACCCCGGTCGTGTTCCTCGACTCCTATGACGCCGAGCGCCCCGGGGATTCTGTCATTTCGGACGGCTTTCACGGTATGTATTTTTTGACCGGCCACCTGATCAGCGCGGGGCACACGGACATCGCGTTCCTTGGCTCGGTCGGCGCGACGAGCAGCATCAGCGACCGCTATTTCGGCTTCCGCCGCGCAATGTGCGAACATGGCCTTGAGATGCGCCCGGGTATGGTCATTCCGGACCGCGACGACTCCGGCATCGTGCGCGTGTCAGTGCCGGGCCGTCTGCCGACCGCCTTTGCCTGCAATTGCGACCTCGCGGCATATGATCTGATGGTCGAGCTTAGGGCGCGCGGCCTCCGCGTCCCGGCGGACGTCTCCGTCGTCGGCTTTGACGATTATGCCGGGAACTACGCGAACCTGACCGGCTGGCCCGGTCTTACGACCTACGCCGTTGATACGGAGGCGATGGCGTGCGCCTGCGCCGAAAAAATCCTGCACAAAATCCGGGGTCCGTTGGAGGACGCGGGCGGATTGGACGGTTCTGGCGGCTCAGGCGGCGCGGCGCAGATGTCCGGACTGCAGGTCGTGAGCGGCGCGGTCGTCTGGCGGGACAGCGTCGCAAAGCCGAGAGCTCTGGATTAACCGCCCGCCCGCAAACATCTCGCAGCGCGTGCCTGACGCACGCAATGCGGACGCCGCTCATCTGTGGACGCCGCCCAGCCGCTGCTGCCGATATGCCAGCGGCGTTTCGTTATATCGCTGTTTGAACCGCTTGATAAAATAAGGTGTGCCGCCAAAACCGGCGTTTTCGGCAATTTGAGAAATCGTCAGATTGGTTTGCGTAAGCAGGCGCCTCCCCTCGGAGAGCCGGATGGTTGTGAGATATTCATTCGGCGTCATGTGCCAATATCGCTTAAAACCCTTTAGCAGCATGTACTTATTGATAAATAACTCCTTTGAAAGACTGTCCAGCGTAATGGACTCGAAAAAGCGCGTTTCAAGGATTCTGCGCGCTTGCACCAGATAGGGTGGAATCATTGCGGGACCCCGCCCCCCCGCGGCGATGCCGCGCAGATAGGTCAAAAACTGCGGCGACAATGGAGAAGCGGGATTTTCCAAGGCCGCGGCGATTTCCATAAACTCTTGCACAAAAGCCTCGTTCGGAAACGTGAGATACAGGAACTGACTTAGCCCGTCCACACATTTTTCATCAATATAGATAAAATAGGCGTGAATCCACCCAACGCCCGTGACCGTCGCGCTCCCGCCGTGGCGCAGCAGTACGAGCGCATTGCGGATGCCGTTCTTGTCGAGCCGCACGTCCGCGATTGAGCCGGTTCCCGATGGAAAGTAAAACAAACCAAGCGTGCGCGGCTGCGGCGTCGTCAACACAAAAGTGCCGGAGAACGTTATCTCGCCGCCGGAGACGCGGACGGCCAAACCCGCGGCCTTGGCCGCGGCCGGAGACACAGCTGTGGCTGTCGGCGCGCCGTCGTCCGGCGGAGGGACAGGGGGCCCCGGATGCTCTTGCAGGGTAGGGGATTTTCGTTCACACATATGACCATTCCTTTCTGCGAAAGGCACAAAACGGCATGAAACTTCACTATGCCGCTTCC
>JAITSR010000275.1 GCA_031287655.1 Clostridiales bacterium | reverse complement strand
CTTACGCGCAGAAAATCTTTACCGCGTCACGCAGGAATCCGGCGCAGCCCGGCGCGATTTTGTCGTAGTACGCCGTAAAGCGCGGGTCGTCGACATACATTTGCGTCACTCCGAGGTGCGCTTCCTTGCTGTAACGATCCCAGTAAAAACTCAGCCAGTGTTTGTGAAGCTCGCAGCACGCTTGGGCCGCTTCGCTTGCGGGGTCGCCTTGCTCGAACGCGGCTTTCAGCGCGGCGTTCAATTCGGCGGTCAGCCGCTCGATTTCGGCGTACTGCTCGCGCGTCAGCCCTTTTAGCTTCGCGAAAGCGCGGTCTATGGCCTCGTCGCCGTATTTCGTGCGGATCTCGCCGCCGTAACGCCGTTCGTTGTCGTCGACGAGTTCCCGCTTGAAGCCCTCGAACTTTTCTTCGTCCGACATTTCAATCTCTCCTTTCATTGCGCCGATACTCTTTTCGACATTGGCGATCAGCGCGTCAATCTGTTTGCGTTTCGCGTAGAGCGCGGCGAGGTGGTTTTGCAGGGACTCCGCGCGGTCGAAGTCTTTTGCCGCCAGTATGCGCCCGATCTCTGACAACTCCACGCCCAGTTCACGGTAAAACATAATTTGCTGCAATCGCGCCACCTCCGCTTCACCGTAGATTCGATAGCCGTTTGAGCGGATCGCTTTGGGCGGCAGCAAGCCGCTTTGGTCATAAAATCGAAGTGTCCGCGCAGTCACCCCCGCCAGCTTTGCGAGTTTGTTTATGGTGTACTCCATGAGCTTTTCCTCCTCACAGGACCACTATAAACGATGACGTAACGTCAATGTCAAGACATTTTTTGAGAAATTTTAGAAAGCCTCTTGCGCATGGCGTAACGCAAAAAGTGCCGCGGCCAAATGCCCGGCGCGCAGCGGGATCGCCTACATTTCGCAGGCGACGACGCGGTTGCGGCCCTGCTCCTTCGCGCGATAGAGGCACTTGTCCGCGCGCGAGATAAAGAGGCTCATATCGCCCTCCTTGGACGGCATCGTCGCGGACAGGCCGATGCTGAGCGTCACGGACGTCTCCGTGGCCCCGTCGATCGTTTGGATGCGCATAGCTTCGACGTTGGAGCGGATCGCCTCGGCGAGCGTAAACGCGCCCTTCATGTCGGTATTCGGCAGCAGCGCCACAAATTCCTCTCCGCCGAGCCGCGCGACAAAATCGGAAGAACGCTTGATCGTAGACGTTAACACCCGCGCGAGCGACTTTAAAAGCTCGTCGCCCTGTAAGTGTCCGTAAGTATCGTTGTACGCTTTAAATTTGTCGACGTCCATCATCAAAAACGAAATCGGCTGCCGGTCGCGGACCGCCCGCTTCCATTCCAGTGCGCAGCGATCGTCAAAACCCCGCCGGTTGGGGATTTCCGTGAGGGGGTCGATCATGCCGAGGCGCTCGTTCAGGCGCATTTGGCGGGAAATTTGGAGGTGCGTATTCACGCGGACTTTAACGCTGACGTTGCGGAACGGCTTTGTGATGTAATCCACCGCGCCGAGCATGAAGCCCCGTTCCTCGTCCTTCTCATGGTCCATGCCGGTGATGAAGATCACGGGGATTTTCCGGATCGCCGCGTTTTCTTTCATGATCGCAAGCGCGTCAAAGCCGCTGATTCCGGGCATGATTACGTCAAGCAAAATGATGTCGGGCAGCTTTTCCTCGGCGAGCGCGATCGCTTCATGCCCGTTCTTCCCGGTAATCAGCGTATAGTCCGGTGAGAGGATTTTGCTTAACGCCATGACATTCAACATCGAGTCGTCAACGATCAAAATGGAGTGTTTCTCATTCTTCACGGTCTTAGTTCCTCTCGCAGAATACAAAGCGGGACTGCGTGTACACTGTACTATTTACCATCTTACGGTGAGATGAATCAAAAATCAAGAAACTAATGAACCCTTTGAAATATATAATTGTTATGGGGACGCGACGACCGCGCCTATCACGCACGCCGCCCCGTGTCCCTTTAGCGCCGCGGCGCAGGCGTTGAGTGTCGAGAGGCTGGTCGCGATGTCGTCGACGAGCAGGACGCGCTTTCCCGAAAGCGCGCGCGCAAACGCGTCGGCCGCGGTGATTCGGAACGCGGCCGACGCGTTTGCGCGACGCTCCGCCAGTCTCAAGCTGCTCTGGCGGAGCGCCTGCTCGTCGCGGAGCAAAAGCCGACCCGCGAAAGGGACCTCAAAGTATTTTGCGACGCCGGCCGCAACGACGGCCGCCTGATTATATCCGCGTTCCCGCGCGCGGGAGCGGCTCAGAGGCACGCAGGCCACAAGGTCAAAAACGGGCGCGAGGGCGAGCGCGTGGGCGGGCATGGAGGCGGGGATGGAAGGGGCGGCTAAAGGCGCGGAAGGGATAGCGGGCGGGCAACCCGCCCCGCCCACGCCACTTGCGCCGTCTCCGGGGGCCGCCGCGGTCACGCGCCGGATTTTTTCGCACAGGAGCGCCGCGAACGTGTGGCCATACTCACGGCGCGCGCGGAATTTGTATCGCGCGAGCGCCGCCCGGACCGTCCCACTATACCGCAGCGCGCAGATCACGCGGTCGCACCCGCGGTCGTTCGGCGCCCGCCCGCTCTCCATCAGATAGTCGCCCGCAAAGAGCGGGAGGCTTCCGGCGCAAGGCGCGCAAACTTCGATCGCCGCCCCGGCAGGCAGCGCCCGCTCGCAAAAAATACACTTTTTCGGAAACAAAAATTCCAGCATGTGTTTTTTTACCCGCCGCCATGCTCCGCTGCGCGTTATCTTGCCCGCTGCCACGCCCAGCAGCGCGTTTTCCTACCCGCCGCCCATGCCCCGCGATCATTTTGGCATTATTTGTGGTACGTCTCGTTGTTGATGATCTTGAAGGCCCGATAGACCTGTTCCAGCAGGATCAGGCGCGCGAGCTGGTGCGGGAACGTCAGGTTCGACAGCGACAGGCGGCAG
>JAITSR010000094.1 GCA_031287655.1 Clostridiales bacterium | reverse complement strand
TACGGCGCGGACGAGGATCAGCGCTCATTTCTCTATCTGTTTCAGGCTGCCGCGATGTCGGATCAGATCGCGTCCGGCGCGGTTCTGCGATACCTCGACGCGGGGGAATTGGGACCGCTTTCAGATGAAACCTCGGACGCGAACCGCAACCTCGCGGACGCGAAAGAAGCCTATGCGGCAATCGCGGCGCGCCACGAAAAAGCCGCCGCCGGAGACGGCTGAAATTGAGAAGCAGGTATGAACGTGTACTTTTTCGCCGCGGTCCGCCGTGTTATCCGAGGGCCACGTCCAAGATCATCATCAGCGCAAATCCGGCCGCAAGGCCAATCATGCCGATATTTGAGTGGCCGCCCTCCTGAAGCTCCGGGATGAGCTCCTCGGCCACAACGTATATCATCGCGCCCGCCGCGAAAGCGAGCAAGTACGGCAGCGCGGGGACGAGGATACTCGTGAGCAGAATCGTTACGGCGGCGGCGACAGGCTCGACCGCGCCGGACGCGGCGCCGAGAAGAAACGCCTTACCTTTGCCCATTCCCGCCGTTTTTAGCGGCATAGACACAATCGCGCCCTCCGGGAAATTCTGAATCGCGATTCCGATCGACAGCGCAAAAGCCGCCGACAGCGTGACTCCGGCGCTCCCCGCGAGCAATCCCGCGAAAACCACGCCGACAGCCATTCCCTCCGGGATATTGTGGAGCGTGACCGCAAGGAGCAGCATGGTGTTTTTCTTCGCCTTTGAAGGCAGGCCCTCGGCTTTTTCGGCGTTCCTGTGCAAGTGGGGAGTCACGCTGTCGATGATCAGCAGAAAAGCAAATCCCAGCAAAAAACCGATTGCCGCCGGAAGCCACGCCACGCCGCCCATAAGCTCCGCCTGCTCGATGGACGGCAGCAGCAGCGACCATACCGCCGCCGCCATCATGACGCCGGAAGCGAAGCCGAGCAGCGTTTTCTGCAGTCTCGTTCCGATTTCACGCCGAAGGACAAGTACCATTGCCGCGCCCAGCACGGTCCCGGCAAAGGGGACCAGCAGCCCGATTACTGTATTCATTCGATTCATCCGATTTTCTCCGCTATTTTATCCGCTTCTTTTAAGTCTGATTTTTCGCTTAAATGATACCATAAAAATATTACATTTGTGTTACAAAAAAGACGCAGGGCGAAATCCGGTGTATGATAAAGCGCGTTGTTGTTGAGCAGTTCCTAGGATAACCCGATGATGAACATTGGGCGGCAATCTGTTTTACCGGAATTTGACTATGAAAGTCAAACCGAACCGTTGTATGCGGTTTTGTTTGGCTTTTTTTATTTGTCCAAAATGCGGATAGGAAAAATCGTGAAAAAATCGGAGGTTCAATGAAAAAAGTACGATCCTCGGCCTTTGTGCTCGCCCTTGCGCCGGTCCTTGCGCTTATCCTTGCGTTTGCCTTTGCGCTCGTCCCGCTTGCGGGCTGCGCGCCTAACGGCGGCAGCGGCGGTGTCAGTGTGGATAGACGCGGAAGCGACAACAGCAGCAGCGCCGACAACAGCGCCGACAACAGCAGCAGCGCCGACAACAGCGGCAGCGCCGACAACAGCAGCAGCGCCGACAGCAGCAGCAGCGCCGACAACAGCGGCGGCGAACCGGCAAAATCAGAGGTCACGATCGGCTTTCCCGGCATACCGTCCGGTTTTGACCCGCTCGTAACGTCCGGACACGGCAGTTACGTCCGGCTGCTCTATTCCACGCTCGTCGCGCTTGACGCCGATGTGAACGTCGTACCCGACCTTGCGGAGAGCTATACCATATCCGACGACGCGCTCACATATACGTTTCGGCTCCGCGGCGACGCGAAATTCACGGACGGCGAGTCTGTCAAGGCCTCTGACGTCGTATTTTCGTTCAATCAAATTATCAATAGCGCGACCGAGATCGACCTGTCCGCCGTAAAAAGCGTGACCTCCGACGGCGGCGACGTCGTCGTCACGTTAAAACAGCCGCAGTCAACCTTCATTCTGTCCGCAGCGGGGGTCGGGATTGTCCCCGAGCATTTGTACAGCGCCGATTTTGCGCAGAAGCCCGTCGGTTCCGGGCCGTATAAACTCGCGCAGTACGATGTCGACCAGCAGATGATTCTAGAGGCAAACGACGGCTACTACGGCAAAGCGCCGCGGATCAAACGCGCTGTTTTCGTCAATATGTCGGACGAGGACACACAGCTTATTGCCGCGAGGTCCGGTCAGGTCGATATTACGCCGACAAGCGCGACGCTCGCCGCGACGAACACAATCAGCGGATTTCATCTGCTCGTTGAAAAAACAGTAGACAATATGGGGATCGTTATGCCCGTGATCCCCGCCGGGAGCGGCACAAGCTCGCTCGGCAACCCTATGGGCAACGACGTGACCTGCGACGTCAATCTGCGTAAGGCGATCGCGTATGCGATTGACCGCGAACAGCTCTGCGCGGAAGCCTTGAACGGCTACGCCGCCCCCGCGTATTCGGAGAACGACGGTATGCCGTGGTGGAACCCCGAGTGTGTGATTCAAACGGACGTCGCATACGCGATAGAGCTGCTTGAGGATGCCGGCTGGTTTGATACGGACGGCGACGGAATCCGCGAAAAAAACGGCCTCCGGGCATCCGTGCCGGTGTATTACTTTGCGGGCGACAGCGCGCGGCAGGCGGTGGCGATGTCCGCGGCGAATCAGGTCCGCGATCAAATCGGCGTTGAACTGCTTGTCGAGGGCATGGGGGAGGGCGACATTATGGCGGTCATGGTCGCGCAGCCGATGGTACTCGCGTGGGGCAGCGCGAATCCGATCACGAGTTATTACCTCTACCATTCGTCGAGTGTCGGAAAGGACGACTGGTATAATCCGGAGAGCTTCGCAAGCCCGGTGGTCGACGGGTATCTCGATTCCGCGCTTTCGGCCAAAAGTCTGAAAGACGCGATCCCGTTCTGGCAAAAGGCGCAGTGGGACGGCTCGGCCGGGACGTCCATGCGCGGCGAATGCCCGTTCATTTTCCTTGTAAACAAGGATCACCTGTATTTTCGCCGCGACGGCCTTTCCACCGGCAGACAGATGATTCACGCGCACGGCGCGGCATGGACGCTGGTCGCGAACCTCGCCGACTGGTATTGGGAAAATTAGCGCAGATGCGGAAAGGAAAGAGCGTGAAGCGGTCCGTCTCACGCCTAGGGGGGAACCGATGATCAGGCTGAAAAGTATCGCCATATACGTCGCGCGGGGCATTACACTGCTGCTCGCGGTGAGCGCGCTTTCTTTTGCGCTTGCGAACCTGTCGCCGATAAACCCCGAAACCCGTTACCGCCTGTCGCATCCCGGCGTGTCTGACGAAAATGTTGAAAAGATGAAAGACTACTGGGGCGTCAACGAACCGCCCGTAACACGTTTTTTCGGATGGTTCGGCGGCGTACTGCGCGGCGATTTCGGAATCAGCACA
>JAITSR010000207.1 GCA_031287655.1 Clostridiales bacterium | reverse complement strand
CCCATGCTGAGCGGCTGCGTCGTCGTGATCCGGTACACATAGGTGTCGAAGATGTCCGTGATGTTGAACAGCACGCCGTTTGTGCCGACGAGCTGATAGAACAGCTCGAACTGCCCCTTCATGATACTGCCGAGTGCGTAGAGCAGCAGAATGATGAAGGTCGGCGTCAGATGCGGCAGCGTGATAAAGCGAATCTGCTGGAACACGTTCGCGCCGTCCACCTTCGCCGCGTCGTAGTATTCGTCGCTGATCCCCATGATTGTCGCGAGGTACACGACCATACCATAGCCGATGTTCTTCCATAAATAGAACAGCGTGATAAAGACCGGCCAGTACGAAGGCGTGTTGTAAAAATCGATGCGCTGCCCGCCCGTCGCGGCGATGTAGGAGTTGATCAGGCCGAAGTCGAACTCAAAAATGTTGTACACGATCACCTTCAAGATTACGAACGAGACGAAATAGGGCATGAAGATCAGCGTTTGCGAGGTTTTTTTGAACCAGCTCGCGCCGACCCGGCTCACGAGGATCGCGAACACGATCTGCAGGACGTTGCCAAAGCCGATGAACACGAGGTTGTAGAGCACCGTGTTGCGCGTCAGCCGGAGCAGGTCCGCGTTGACGAGGAACTCGAAGTTCTTGAAGCCGACGTAGGGGCTCGCGAACAGCCCGTCGCGGAAGTTGAACTGCGTGAAGGCAAAGTAGATACCGGTCATCGGCAGGTAGTTGTTGATTAAAAAGTAGACGAAACACGGGGCGAGGAACAGGAACAGGACCCAGTTGCGCCGAAATTCCTCAATAAAACCGTGCTCGTGCATCCGCGCGCGCTCCCGCCGCTCCATCAGCTTGATGACAACGTAGGCGGCGGCAGCGAGCGCGAGGACTGCGGCGGGGAACGGGAAGCCCGCGAGCGAGAAGCCCCGCATTCCGACGGTGCGGTTGGCGAACGAGATGTAGGCGATCGTCCCGGCGCTCGCGAACAGACTGACCAGCATCGCCGCCTGCGCCGTGGTGTAGAGGCCGAGCAGGCCCTTTGCGCCATAGCGGCCCGTCGCCGCGCGCAGCAGCGTGGCCGCGTGGAATACCAGCGAGGCGACGAGCAGGAGCAGCAACACCATCGCGGAAAAGCCGAGCGCGCCCTGCTTTGTCGCTTGGACAAAGCCGAGGATCGTAAAGAGTGAGTAGCCGGCGCCGAGCGACCCGGCCGCGTCGGCTTTGACGCCGAGCTGCTCGTACAGCGCGCCCGCGTTCACAATGCCGATCCAGTTTACAAACGGCAGGGACATCAGCAGGATCGCGAGCGACGCGCCGGAAAAGAGGATTACACCCCGCTTCGCAAAGCGAAGCGGGGCCGCAGTAACTGCGGCCGTCACATTGGCCGCCCCCGCCGCGGCGGCCGCCTCCGCCGCGGTCACAGCCTCCGCCGTTCCGCGCCGCGCCATGCCCGGCGCCTGTTCCAAAAAAGCGCAGAAGCCGATATTTGCCTGATCTGAGAGGGTATCCCGCCGATTCCGCCGATTCGCCGCGCTCATAGGACCTCCGTTCGCCGCCCCGCCCCGGCTGTAAAAACAGTGACCGGTTTTGCCGCCGCGGAGCGCCTCAAATCCATAAAAACGTTTTTATTTGCGCATATGTTATCATATCGACGAGAACAATGCAATACCATTTTTTCTTTTTGTTTAATATGTTAGATAAGCATGTTACGACGAAGATGGCGGAGAGCGAGCGGACTGCGAGCGACGCCGAACGACGTCATCCGCGACTCGAACTGGACAACGGCGCGAAAATCCTGTAAAATATTCACAAGAAAGAACGGGAAATTCGGAGGTCATAAATGCCGGACGAAACAAACGGCGGGAGCCGCGGCAGCGGCGACGGCGCCGGAAACAACGAGGACGAACAGGCACAGCAGCCGCAGCCGGAGCAGGCTGTCCTGCGTATCGTGCCGGTCGAAATCGAATCGGAGATGAAAAAGTCGTTCATCGAGTACGCGATGAGCGTGATCGTGGACCGGGCGCTGCCGGACGTGCGCGACGGGTTGAAGCCCGTACACCGGCGCATCCTCTACGCGATGTCCGGGCTCGGCTTCACGCCCGACAAGGCGTACCGAAAATGCGCGACCGTGACCGGCGAAGTGATGGGCAAGTATCACCCGCACGGCGACCTCGCGGTATACGACAGCCTCGTGCGCATGGCGCAGAACTTTTCTCTGCGGCATATGCTGATCGACGGGCATGGCAACTTCGGCTCCCGCGACGGGGACCCCCCGGCCGCGCAGCGCTACACGGAGTCGCGGCTGTCCAAAATCGCGATGGAGATGCTCGCGGACATCAACAAAAACACGGTCGACTTCAAGCCGAACTACGACGACCACGAGACCGAGCCCGTCGTGCTGCCCGCGCGCTTTCCGAATCTGCTGGTGAACGGCTCATCGGGCATCGCGGTCGGCATGGCGACGAATATCCCGCCGCACAACTTGGGCGAGGTTATCGACGGCGTGTTTCTGATCATCGACCACCCGGAGTCGACGATCGAGGACCTGATGCGGGTCATCAAGGGGCCGGACTTCCCGACCGGCGGGCAAATCGTCGGCCGGCAGGGGATCCGCGACGCCTACCGCACGGGCCGCGGCCGTATTATTATGCGCGCGCACACGGAAATCGAGTCGATCTCCGAGACCCACCAGCGCATTATCGTCCACAGCCTGCCGTATCAGGTCAACAAGGCAAAGCTGATTGAGCACGTCGCGGACCTCGTGAAGGAGAAGCGGCTCGAGGGGATTTCCGACATCAACGACGAGTCCGACCGCACCGAGGACGTCCGCATTACAATCCAGTTGAAGCGCGACACGAACGCGGGCGTCGTGCTGAATCAGCTGTATAAAAATACACAGCTGCAAGAGGCGTTCAACGTCAACATGCTCGCGGTTACGCAGAACGAGGACGGTCGGTATTTGCCCGCGGTCATCAATCTGCGGCAGGCGCTCGACTACTATATCCGCCACCAAAAAGAGGTCGTCGCGCGCCGCGTCGCCTATGACCTTGAACGGGCCGAGGCGCACGCGCACATTCTCGAGGGCTTAAAAAAGGCGATCGACGTGATCGACGAGGTGATCGCGGTGATCCGCGCGTCCCGGAGCATCCCGGAGTCGAAGGAACGGCTGATCGAGCGCTTTGATTTCAGCGAAAAACAGGCGCAGGCGATCGTCGAGCTGCGCCTCGGCAGGCTCTCCGGGCTCGAACGTGAAAGGCTCGAGGAAGAGCTCGCGGAGGTGCAAGGGAAGATCAAATATTATCGGGAAATCCTCGCGGACGAGTCGCTGCTGCTCGGCATCATCAAGGACGAGCTCCGGCAGGTGCGCGATAAATATGAGGACGGACGCCGTTCGGAGATCATCGACGACGAGGGGGATTTTGACCTCGACGACCTGATCGCCGAGGAAAAGAGCGTGATCACGCTGACGCACTTCGGCTACATCAAGCGCCAGCCCGTCAATGTTTACAGGAGCCAAAAGCGCGGCGGAAAAGGCGTTACGGGGCTGTCCACACGCGAGGAAGACTTTGTTGAGACGCTGTTTACGACCTCGACGCACAATATTCTGCTCTTTTTTACAAACAGGGGCCGCGTCTATCGGTTAAAGGCGTACCAGATTCCGGAGGCGGGCAGGCAGGCGAAGGGGACCGCGATCGTCAACCTGCTGGAGCTCGACGGCGGGGAACGCGTCGAGACAATCATCCCGGTCGACGGCTTTAGACCGGGCGATTACCTGATGCTCGCAACAAAGAACGGCTTTATCAAAAAGACGGACATCATGGAGTATGACAGCATCCGCAGGGGCGGCCTGACCGCCGTGACGCTGCGGGACAACGACGAGCTGATCGGCGTTCGGCTGACGGACGGAAGCCGGGATGTGATCCTCGTGACGAAGCTGGGCATGAGCATCCGCTTCAACGAGTCCGGCGTGCGGCCGCTCGGCAGGGTCGCGATGGGCGTGACCGGCATCCGGCTCTCGGAGGGCGACAGCGTCGTCGGCATGGCCGCGTACATCGAGGACACGAATTTGCTGATCGTGACGGAAAACGGCTTCGGCAAACGCACGGAGCTGTCCGAGTACCGCGTGCAGAGCCGCGCGGGCAAGGGCATCCTGACCTATCGGATCACGGAGCGGACCGGGCCGATCGCGGGCATGAAGCTCGTGAATGAAACCGACGACGCGATCCTGATCTCGAGCGACGGCACGATCATTCGGATGCCGGTCGCGACGATCAGCGTGATCGGGCGGGCGACGCAGGGCGTGACGCTGATGCGGACAAGCGGGGGCAACCGCGTCGTCGGACTCGCGCGCATCATTCGGGACGACGACGAAGCGACCGGGGACGCGGACATCGACGACGCGCCGGAGGACGGCGACGCCCCGGAGGGCAATGGGAACAGTGCAGGCGCCGAATCGCCGACGGACGATGGGAACAGTGCAGGCGCCGAATCGCCGGAGGATACCGGCGCGGCAAGGTAAGCGTTCTACATACTAACCTTAATTGAACAATGTGTCAGCGGGAGGACGCCGCCCATGATTCATAACGTAAGGGATAACTCATTTAAGCGTGTTTTTGACGAGCCGGAGCTGTTCGTCGAGTTCCTGCGGGACTTTATCAGTGTCGACCTCTTAAAAAACGTAAGCCCGTCGGATGTCGAGGACATATCCGAGCGCTTCATTCCGCTCTTTGAAGAAGGCCGGGATTCC
>JAITSR010000140.1 GCA_031287655.1 Clostridiales bacterium | reverse complement strand
GCGCGCAGCCACGGGAGCAGATCGAACTCGATCCCGCGCGACCCCAAGTGGTACAGCACCTGATCGGCCGCGCAGTTCCGCCCGTCCGGCAGCCGCCACAGTTCCTCCATGTCGGCGACATCAAAGTTTGAAACGCCCCAGCGTCGTATCCTGCCCCGCCGGACGAGCTCCTCCATGCCCGCGACCGTCTCCGCGAGCGCAATCTCCCCGCGCCAGTGCAGCAAGTACAGGTCAAGGTAGTCCGTGCCGAGCCGCCGCAGGGAAGCGTCGCAGCTCGCAAAAAGAGCGGGGGGCGCGGCGTTCCACGGGCAGACCTTCGAGGTCAAAACGACCTCCGCGCGGGGAACGCGATTCCGGCGGAGCGCCTCGCCGATCAAGCGCTCGGAGCCGCCGCCGCCATACATCTCCGCGGTGTCGATATGGCTCATGCCAAGCGAAAGGCCGCGCAAAAGCGCGGCCTTCTCAGCTTGCGCCGTGTCTGCGCGCTCCCCGATAAAACACGCGCCCTGCCCGAGAGCCGGAAGCGCGAAGCCATTCGCGGACACCGTCTTATTATTATAGTCGGGGCGCTCATTCTGCCTGCGGCGGGCGTCGTCCGATTCCGGACAGATGCCGTCGCCGTCCGGCCTACGGCAGGACATGCCCCGCCGCGAGGTAAATCTGATACCACTCGTCCCGGCTCAGCGTGACCTCCGTCGCCTTCACGCAGTCCGCGAGCCGCCCCTCGTTCATCGTCCCGGTTACGGGCTGCATCTTCGCCGGGTGGCGCAGAATCCACGCGAGCGCGATCGTCGTTGCGGATACGCCGTGTACCTTCGCGAGCTCGTCGAGCTTTGCGTTCAGCGCCGCGTGCTTCGGGCTGCCAAGGAACACGCCCTCAAAAAATCCATATTGGAAGGGCGACCACGGCTGAATCGTGATCTCCTGCAGGCGGCAGAAATCCAAAACGCTCCCGTCGCGGTTCACGGCGGCCTCGTCCAGCATGTTGACGTGTTGGCCCTGCGTGATCATCGTCGCGTTCGTGATGCTGAGCTGCAGCTGATTGGCCACGATCGGCTGCTTTACATATTTTTGAAGCAATTGAATCTGCATCGGATTCTGGTTTGACACGCCGAAATTCTTCACCTTGCCCGCCGTATGCAGTGTGTCGAACGCCTCCGCGACTTCCTCCGGCTCGACGAGCGCATCCGGCCTGTGCAGCAGCAAAACGTCAAGATAGTCGGTTTTCAGGCGCTTCAGGCTCCCGTCGACGGCCTCGAGGATATGCTCCTTTGAAAAGTCGAACATTTTCCCCGGCACAATGCCGCACTTGGATTGCAGTATAAGACTCTCGCGCGGCGCGCCGACGGCTTTGAACGCGTCCGCGAAAATTTCCTCGCAAGCCGATTTGCCATAGATGTCGGCGTGGTCAAAAAAGTTCGCGCCGAGCTCCAGCGCCTTGCGCACAAAACTCTCCGCCCCTTTTTTGTCGAGCCCGTTGATCCTCATGCAGCCGACCGCGATCACGGGGACCTGCAAGTTTGACTTGCCCAACTGAATTTTCCTCATCATACCCTCCCATTTTCCATAAGGTTTTCCATTGACAATCCACGGATGATCCGTTAAGATTGATTATATACCTTCACGTTTACTCTAAGTCAAGAGTCGTCGACTAAAAAGCGCTCGTAAACTGTCGCCCAAAAGGCGTTCACGGGCCGTCGCCAAAAAGGCGTTCACGGGTTGCCGCCCAAAAGACGTTCACGGGCCGTCGCCAAAAAGGAGAGATTTACGCATATGAGCTATTCGATCAGGCAGGTCGCCGAAAAATCGGGATTGAACGCGCACACCCTGCGCTACTATGAAAACGAGGGGTTGCTGCCGCACATCAACCGGCGCGAGAGCGGGATCCGGTGCTATTCGGACGACGACCTCGAATGGCTCGGTCTGATCTGCTGCCTGAAAAACACCGGCATGTCGATCCGGCAGATCAAGGCGTTTGTCGATTTGAGCCTCGCGGGCGACGAAACGCTGCAGCAGCGCCGCGAAATGCTGTTCGCGCATAAAAGCGCCGTCGAGGCGCAGATTCAGGAGATGTACGCGCATCTCGACAAAATCTCGTGCAAAATCGCCCTCTATACGGAAAAATACGATAACTACGCCGCAAACCGGCGCTGACGAGTAACAGGTCAGATTACAAAGATTTTACTTGCGTCATATGAGTCCTATCGTGGTATACTAACTATAGCGGTTCTTGATGGTTTCAGACTTTTTACGGGAAGCGGGAGGCGATCGGCAGCATGCAGAGCATGGAAGGTTTTCGGGCAAAAAAAGGCTACATCTGCGATATGGACGGTGTGATCTACCACGGCGACAGGCTCCTTGACGGCGTGCTGAGTTTTGTGAACTGGCTCGTCCGGGAGAACAAGAGTTATCTTTTTCTGACAAATTCCAGCGAACGCTCCCCGCTTGAGCTCAAACAGAAGCTCGAACGCATGGGGCTGCTCGTCGACGAGTCGCATTTTTATACGAGCGCGCTCGCGACCGCGAACTTCCTCGCGAGTCAGGCGCCGGGCTGCTCCGCCTATGTGATCGGCGAGCCGGGTCTGCATAACGCGCTCTACGACGTCGGGATCACGATGAATAATATCAACCCCGACTATGTCGTCGTCGGCGAGACGCGCAATTACAACTATGAGAGCATCACAAGGGCCGTGCGCCATGTGTTTAACGGCGCGAAGCTGATCGGCACAAACCCCGATATGACCGGCCCGACCGAAGAAGGGATCGTACCCGCGTGCCGTGCGCTCGTATCGCCGATTGAGCTGACGACGGGGCGCTCGGCCTATTTTGTCGGCAAACCGAACGCGCTGATGATGCGTACCGGGCTGCGGCTGCTCGGCGTACATTCAAACGAGGCCGTGATGATCGGCGACCGCATGGATACCGACATCATCGCGGGAATCGAAACCGGTCTGGACACGGCGCTCGTGCTCACCGGCGTGACCTCGCGCGCGGACCTCGCGCTCTATCCCTACCAGCCGACCTATGTGTTCGACGGCGTCGGCGACATTCCGGGCTGAGCGGCGGCGTGCAGGGAGCGGCCGCCGTCGGCGCATTGACTGCGCTGTTTGTTTTCCTCGTCCCGCTTTTGCTGCTTTTTCGGCACATGCGCCGGGAGGCGGCCGCGCTCCGTTTGGAAACCGTCCGGCTGACGGAGGAACCGGACGCGTTGCGGCTTGTCCAGATTTCCGACGTCCACCTAAAGCTCCTGCGCGTCCCGATGCCGCAGATTGTGCCGCTGCTCCGGGAGGCCGCGCCCGACGTCGTGATCCTCACGGGCGACTACATCGACTCGCCCGCGGAAATGGACCGGTTCGTCGAGTGGCTCGGCGCGCTCATTGATTTTGCAATACCCGCGCCGCCTGCGTCGCCTGCACCACCTGTCCCCACAACGTCCGCGGCGCCGCTTGCGCCGGTCACATCTGCGGCGCCCCCCGCGTTTGCGCCCGCGACCGACACGGCCTCCCCGCTTTTCCTTCTCTGCTTTGGAAACCACGACCATCGCGCGTTTGACCGCGACCCGGCGCGGGCGAAAGCCTTTCTAAAGCGAATCAAGCGCCTTGGCGTCGTCGTGATGGAGGACCGGACGCTGTCGTTTTGGCACGGCGGCAAATTGTACGCCGCCACGGGCTTTAAGGACGCGGGACAGTTCCCGTATGACGCGCGCGCGGCCTTCCGCGGTCTGCCAAAGGCCGTCCGCTATCACATCGGCTTTTCGCACAATCCCGACCGCGCGCTGGACCTCGCCCGGGAGCGGGCGGACAGGCCGCCGGAGCTCTTTTTATGCGGCCATTTTCACGGCGGACAGATTTGGATGCCCTTTCACTTCGAATACAACTGCCTGCGCAAAGAAAAGCTGTGCCGCATGGGTATGCGGCGCGGGCTCCACAGCTTTGGGGGACGGCTCGTCTACATCAGCCGCGGCCTTGGATGCGTCTTGTTTCCGCTGCGTCTGGGCTCCAAGCCGGAGATCACGCTCTTTCTGATCCGGTAATGTGCAATGCACAATATGGCGCCCCCCTGCGGCGGTCACTAAAATGTAACAGTCCGCGGGCCGGGATTCGGGCGGAAATCGGGAAAAAAGCCGTCCGCCCCGCTTGCATTTTGCGCCGGTTTTTGCTATCCTTTTTCTACACTATACAAGAGTGTATTCGGAAAGTCCATGAACCGAATACACTCACACGACACCGAACGAGGTGGCGTGCGTGCGCAGAGCGCACGGAGTTTTGCGGAAATCGCATTTTCGCGAAACGATATTCGCAGAGCGGTTTAGAGGAAACGAGGGCGACGAGTGGGGAGAGGGGTTTGCGGCGTAGCCGCGAAACCGAGCCATCATAAGGCGTCCGAGTTTCCGAATAAACATTACAAATGATAAAAACGGCAGGGAGTAAAAGAGATGATTGACAAAAACGGTAAGCTGTTCGGTAAGGTCAGTGTCGTCGACGTGCTGGTCGTCGTTCTGATCCTCGCGGCCGGTATTTTTTTCGCGGCCCGATATTTATCCTCGCGCGACAATCCCATCAGCGCGGGCGGCGCGCTCGACGAGCTGGAAATCCGCTTCTACTCCGAGGAGGTCAACGACTTTGTCGCCGACGCGATCAAAGAGGGCGACGCCGCGAAGGAGTATGCGCAATACGCGAATTTCGGGACCGTAACAAAAGTTGAAAAAGCCGATTCGATCACATGGGTCGGCGACTTCGACGGGATCATCAACCCCTCCTCCAAGGACGGCTACTATTCCTCCGTGACCGTGACGACCCGCGCGCGCGGGAAGATCAACGCGATCGGTTTTGATCTGGACGGCACGACCTATTTTGTCGGAAAAACCGTGATCATGCAGTTCGGAAAGGCCGGTTTTCAGGGCCGTATCTCGGGCGTCGAGCGCGTCTCCGACCTTGCGGACGCCCCCGCCGCGGAATCGAATGGGTGACGTCATGCCCACGTCCGCGCTCGCCCTGTTTTTGCAAAACCTCGTCTCCGGCAGTCTGATCTGCCGGGCGCTCCGCTCCGCCGCGGAGACCGTGCGCCGCGCCGCGCGCGCAAGCTCTGTCTGCGCCTTTGTCTCCCGCCCGGAGCGGCTGACCTCCGTCTTTTACCAATCCTTTTTCGGCAGGTTGGCCGCCGCCGTTCCCGACGCCTGCACACAGGCGCTCCGGCGCTCCGGCGCTTTTTTGGAGCGCGTCATTCCCGGCAGTTTTACGCTTTGGGCGCTAAAGTGGCTCGGGGAGCGCTTTTTCCTGTTTTTCTGCCTGTTCGTCGCCGCACACGCGCTCGTGCCGTTTGCTCTGTACCGCAACCCCTACACCGTCGCCGCGATGGCGTTTTTTGCGGTCGGCTTTGCCTCGCATCTCGCGTTCAGCCGGGAGCCGCAGGGCGGCAAAAAACGCGCCGACCCCGTGTTCCTGCTCTATTTTTTCTCAATTGCCGCATCCGCCGTCTACTCGTTGTTCGGCGCGGGCGCGGGTATGGCTTCGACGACGACCGCCGTACTCTACCTGACCGCGATCCTCTTTGCCGCGCTGATCGCAAACGCGTTCTGCGACCGGGCCCGGCTGCTTTTGCTGATCCGCGTAATTGTGTTCGCGACGGTCGCGGTCGCGCTCTACGGGGTCTGGCAGTACCTTCGCGGCATCCCGATCGACGTCACGCAGACGGATCAGACGACCGGCGGCGCGAGCCTCGCAATGGGCCGGGCCGACTCGACGCTCGGCAACCCGAATGTGCTCGCGTCGTGGCTGATCCTCGTGATCCCGTTTTCCGTCTCGCTGTTTTTTACCGCCAAGGGTTTTCGCAAAAAGCTCCTGTTGTTTCTCGCGGCGCTGCTGATGCTCGCCTGCCTTTTTCTGACGCAGTCGCGCTCCGGCTGGATCGGCTTTGCGGTCGCGGCCATAACCTATGTCTTTCTGCTCGACTGGCGGCTCGTACCGCTCTTTGCGGCCGCGGCGCTGCTGTCGTTCCCCTTCTGGCCGGATTTTATCATGGACCGGCTCCTGACCCTCGGCTCCGACACCTCGAGCGTCTACCGCTATACGATCTACGCCGGCGCTTTTCGCATGGCGCTGACAAACTGGGCTACGGGGATCGGAATCGGGCTCGAGTTCTTTAAGCGCTATATCAACAACTACGTCTACTTTGCCTACGGGACCGCGCCCGTCCACTCGCACATGCTGCCGCTGCAAATCTGGCTCGAGTCCGGCATCGTCGCGCTTGCCTCGTTCCTGTGGTTCCTCGCGCGGCTGATCAAGAAGGCCGCCGCCTATATTTCATTTCAAAAATCCCACACCGCGCCGCTCTACAACAGGCCGGGGCCGGGGAATACGGCATACAACACGCGCCTGATCCTGACGGCCTGCCTCTCGGCGGTCACAGGCTTTCTTGCGATGGGCTTTTTTGAATACGTCTGGTTCTTCCCGAGGGGGATGAATCACTTTTTTATGATCGTCGGAATCTTCATCTGCGCGGTGAATCTCGCCGCGCCCCACGGCGCCGGACAGCCATACGGCGGCGCAGCAAAACCGGAACGTCACAAGGTTGCGTCCGGGGTTTCAAACAAACCGAAGAATTAAAGATAGACCGCAAAGGTGCGGGCCAGCATGTCGTCGAGCGCGAATTTTTGCCGGATCGTAAGGAGCGCCTTCGCTTTTTTTTCTTCCCGGAGCGCCGGGTTTTCGCGCAGGCTTTGCATCGCACAGCGCAGCATCTCCGCGTCGTCATAGGTCACAAGGATGCCGCAGCCGTTTTCGTCGTTGACGATCTCGCGGTTTCCCCCCATGTCGGTCGCGATCACGGGCAGGCCGGACGCGAGCGCCTCGAGGATCAGAAAGCTCGACGCCTCGTGCCGCGAGGGGTTGACATAGACGTCCGAAGCGTAAAAGAGCGATTTCATGTCCCGGACGAAGCCGACAAATCGGATTACGCGATCCAGCAGCCCGGCCGCGACGGCGCGCTCCCGAATCTCGCCCAAAAGCGGCCCGTCGCCCGCGAGCAGGACCTTTAGCCGGTCCGCGCCGTTTACGGCGGCGAGGCGCGCGACCGCGTCGATAAAATAGCGGTGTCCCTTGTCGTCGGCAAAGCGCGACGCGCACAGAAAGACCGTCTCGTTTGCGCCGAGCGCGTACAAGCCGCGCGTCCGGGCGCGAATCCTCGCGTAGTCCGGGCCCGGCGACCAGACCTCGGGCGCCACCGCGTTGTGGATCACGATGATTTTGTTTTTCGCGTTGCCGTTTGCGATCAGCTGTTCCGCGCCGACGCGGCACACGGAGATGATCCGGTGGTCGCCCGGCGTCATCAGCCGGTTCGCGGCGCGCATCGGCAGTGTGTTTCCGATCACGAAATGGTTCGTGTATATGACCTTCAAACGCCGCAGAAACAGGCGCTTTGCGAGGATCGCGATATAGTTTTCGCGCAGATAGTTCGTGTGGACGACGTCGATCGCGCGCTCCCTGCACAGACGCGCGAGTCGCTTGGCGGCCGCGAGGTCAAACGGGCCGCGCATCTCGATTCGGACACATTCGACGCCCAGCTCTTCGGCCTGCTCCTGCAGGGGGCCGGATTCGTTGTACGCAAAAAAAGGGCGGTGGCCATACCGCCCCGCGCCTTCGATCAGCGTTCGGACGTATCGCTCCGTGCCCGCTTTGCCCGCGTGATTGATCAGATCCCGGACAGTCATCACCACTCCTATAGCGCCGCCGGTCGCCGCTCCTATGCGCCCATCGCCAATCTTATGCGCCGCCGTTGCCGCTCCTATTGAACCGCCGCGCCGCGCGCCGCGGCCTATGAAATACTCCCGTATACGGCCTCGTTGACGGTCATCGCGTATTCAGAATCCTCCATCCACTCGCCGAGCTGCGAGGCGAGTCCCCGCCGCCGCAACTCCGCCTCGATCTTTTCGCGCGCGCCCTCAAGGTCCGTATCCGCCCGCGCCTCGAGCCGCATCACATGGCAGCCGTATGACGTCTCGACGACGCCCGTATCCCCGGTTTTGGCAGAGAAGGCCCATTCGATAAATTCCGGCACAAAGTCGTCGGCGCGCGTCAAGCTGTATTCGCCTTCGTTCTCCGCGGCGGCGGGGTCCTCCGAATATTCCAGAGCGAGCCCGGCCATGTCCTCGCCGGCGCGCACCTTCTCTAACATCTTGTCCGCGAGCGCTCTTGTCGCTTCGTTTGAGCGCTGGTTTTCGCCCCCCTCATAGAGGAACAGGATATGGCGCACCGTCGCCGCGCCGCCGTAGCGGTCCCTGTCCCCGTCGTAGGCGGCGCGGATTTCGTCCTCGGGGACGGCGATCCCGGCCTCGACGGCTTCAAAGAGCTTCTGGCGGAGCGCGAACTGCGCGTTGATCCGCGCGTATTCCGCGAGCGTCACGCCGTATTCGTCCAAAAGCAGCTCCTCAAAGCCCTCCTGCCCGCCAAAGCGGTCGATCTTTGCCGAGATGTCCGTGCTCAGGTTTTCGAGCTCGTCCTCATCTAAGACAAGGCCGCGCTTTTGGGCTACGGCGTTGCAGACCTTCAGGTTTTGCAGCTCTTTTAGCACGATCTCGCGCGCCTCGTCAATCCGCGTTTTCCCGCCCGACGTGACCTGCGTCCAAAAGTTGCGTTCCTCCGCCTCGCCGCGCGTGATCCCGGTGTTCAACAGCTGGTCGCTCTTATAAGAATTTAAGAGGTAGCGGAACTCATGCTGCGAAATACGCTGCTCCGCGAGCTCCGCGACCGGCGGCTCGGAGTCCGAAAAATCGCCGCCCGCCGCGCCCGCTTTAACGAGCTGGAGCGCAGACAGGTCCTCCGGGATTTCCTCAATCAGCACGGTCGTCGTCTCCGCTTCCGCCGAGGCGGGGGCCGTCGCCGCCGCCTCCGTCCGGCTCGCCTCCGACACCTGCGCCGCGGGCGCCGTCGCCCCGCCATCCGGTTGATCGGAACTGCAGCCCGCGAGCAGCAAGCCCGCCGCCGCAAAAAAAAGTATAACAAGAGTTTTTTGCATGAACAACCAGTCCTCCCCCCGTTGTCAAAAGTGATGTTATTGTTATATTTACCCCGGGCGGGAGCGGTTGACGCAAAATTTGTCAACGGACGCTATTTAGCGGCCGGTCAGCGGTCAACCGGCTCGCAATCGTCGCCGCAGACGCGGTTGCGCCCGGCGCGCTTCGCGCGGTAGAGGCGCGCGTCCGCCTCCTCGACAAAGCTCACCGCCGCGTCGCCGGGGTTGGGCCGCATACACACGACGCCGATACTGATCGTGGCTGAGGTCAGCCCCCCGCCGGAAGTCGCGACGACCGTCGCCGCGACCGCCGCGCGCAGATTCTCCGCAATCTCGAGCGCGCCCGCGTAATCTGTCGAGGGCAGCAGGATCACAAATTCCTCCCCGCCGATCCGCGCCGCGACGTCCGCGGCCCGCTTTGTCGAGGCGACGAGCGTGGCGGCGACGGTCTTTAGCAGCACGTCGCCCTGCGGGTGCCCGTAAGTATCGTTGTACATCTTAAAATTGTCGAGGTCGATCATCAACAGCGCGATCGGCGCCTGCTCCCGGATCGCGTGCGTCCACTCCATCTCAAGCCGGAGTTCAAAACTCCTGCGGTTCGGGATGTCTGTCAGATCGTCCGTCATGCTGAGGAGCTCGATCTCTTTTCGCTGTTTTACGTTATTGATCTGCGTCCTGACGCGCGCGCGGATCAAAAAATCCTGAAACGGCTTTGTGATATAGTCCGCCGCGCCCAGTGTCAGACCGCGTTCTTCGTCCCGCGGGCTCGTGTTCGCCGTAATAAAAATCACCGGAACCTTCTGCGTCTCCGCGCTGTCCTTCAGGCGGACCAACACGTCAAAGCCGGACATATCCGGCATGAGGATGTCGAGCAGAATCAAATCCGGTTTCTCCGAAACGGCAAGCTCCAACGCCTCCCGTCCGCTTTGAGCCGTGTGTACGTCGTATTCGGCCGACAAAATCTGGTTCAGCACCTTCAGGCTCAAAATGTCGTCGTCTACGACTAAAATCCCTGGCTTACTCCCCTCCGCTATCACGATTCGCGCCCCCCCTGTCGCCACAGCTGCCGTCAAGTTGACCGGAAGACGCGCTTCGTACGCGCTCCCGCAAGGCACGCAGCAATTCGGCCGCGTCCCCGAAACGATAGTTCTCCAATTGCCCCGCGAGCTCCGCCGCGCCTTCTCCGAGCGGCCCCAGCGTCTCGACGATTTCCTCCGATAAATCGGCCGCCGCCGTCCGATGCGACCGGATCAGCGGATCGAGCCTGTCCATCAGGTCCAGCGCGCGCGCGACCGAAAACGGGACCGCGACCTCCCTTTCCGAAGCCGCATCTCCGTCCGGCGCCGCATCCGTCCCCCCGGATGCGCCCGGCGCGGCTTTCGGCTCGTCTGCGTCCGCGGCCATGTTTGTGTTAAGGCCGCCGCCCGGTTTTCCGTTTGCGTTCGCACCCGCACCGCCGCCCGCGTTCGCGCCGCCCGCGTTTGAGCCGCCGCTCCCGGCGTCCCAGTCGAACTCGTCCGCGGCGCTGCCTGCCCTCTCCTCGACGCCGATCTCCGCGATCACAAACCCAAGCTCCTGCCGCAGTGAGAAAAGCTGGCTGTCGGTGCAGTGCAGCTCGCCGTTTGAAAGCCCTTCCTCAACGGCGAGCGCCGCGTCGCCGAGCGCCTCCGCCCCGATCATCCACGCGGTGCTCTTGAGCGTGTGCGCGAGCCGGTGGGCGAGCGCGATGTCGCCGTCCACAAGCCCCTGCGTGATCCGCTTGAAGGTGTCGCGATGATTTTTTACGAAATCGCGCAAAAGCTGCGCGTAGAGCTTTTCGTTTTTCGCCGAGCGCTCCAGTCCGACGGTCCGGTTGATCAACATGCCTCCGTCGGCGCCGACGCCGCGCTCCACGCGCTCCCCGGCGGCGTTTGTCCTGATGTTCTCATAGCGCAGAATCCGCTCGGGCGGCAGCCATTTTTGCAGCATCCGGTTCATGTCCGGCGCCATGATCGGCTTTGCGAGATAGTCGCTCATTCCCGCCGTGAGGAACGCCTTGCGCTCCCCGACGACCGCGTTCGCGGTCAGCGCGATAATCGGGATGCTCCGGAACCGGATGTCCTCAAAACCCCGAATGATCTGTGTCGCCTTGAGCCCGTCGATTTCCGGCATCATATGATCCATAAAGACGAGGTCATAATGGCCGTCGCGCACTTTGTCAATCGCCTCATACCCGCTCCGCGCGATGTCCGCCTCGATCCCGTGCGTCGCGAGGAACGCCCGCGCGACGTTGATGTTCATATCGTTGTCGTCGACGACGAGAACCGACGTGCCGCTGTCCGCGATCACACGCGTGATGTCATAGCTCTGCTCGATCTTTTCGGGGTCCCCGGGCGGCAGGGGCAGGTACACCGCAAAGCGCGAACCCTTGCCATACTCGCTCGCAACCTCGACGCGCCCGCCCATCAAGTCCGTGAGCCGCTTCACGATCGAAAGCCCGAGCCCCGAGCCGACGATCCCCCTGTTCGCCGCGACGTCGAACTGCTCAAACGTGCCAAACAGCCGCGACATATCCTCCTCTCGAATCCCGACGCCGCTGTCCTCGACGACAAAGCCGACGAAGGATTCGCCAAGCTCCGGCGCTTTTCGCATCGTAAAACTCACATAGCCGCGGCGCGTATATTTGACTGCGTTGTTCAAAAGGTTCGTGACGATCTGGCGCACGCGAATTTCGTCGCCGAACACGATGTCCGGCACGTCCTCCCCCATGCGCGAGAGGAAATCCAGATCCTTTACGCCCGCTGTGAACGTGTTCAGCGAGCATAAATTGTCATACAGCGTGCGCAGGCTGAAATCCACCGGCAGAATATCGAGCTTGCCGGCCTCGACCTTGGAAAAATCCAAAATGTCGTTGATGATCTGCAAAAGCGCCTTGGAGCTGCGTTTGATGTCGTCAAAATAGCCGGTCTGCGTTTGGTCGAGGTTGTCCGTGCGCATCAGGTCGCCCATCCCGATGATCGCGTTCATCGGCGTGCGGATCTCATGGCTCATGCGCGCGAGGAAATCCGATTTCGCGCGGTTCGCCTGCTCCGCCGCGTCGCGGGCGTCGTCGGCCTCGAGCTTTGCGGCGATCACGGGCGTGATGTCCGTTACGTCGATGAACATCCCGTTGACCTCTCCCGTGAGCTCGTCCGCGATGATCTTGAAGTGCCGCGTCTCCCCGTCGACCGCGATCTCGCGGGTCTCGTCAAACGGGCCCTCGCTGTCGATGACGTCGTAAAAAAGGAGTTTTAAGCTCCTCTCTCCGAACAGGTCGAGCAGCGGCCGTCCGCGCGCCATGCGGCGGTCCGCG
>JAITSR010000057.1 GCA_031287655.1 Clostridiales bacterium | reverse complement strand
GGTTGTGGGAATACCGGATTCCGCGGCGGCTGCGGCTGATGTGGCTGCCGCGGTTGTGGGAATACCGGATTCCGCGGCGGCTGCGCTAACCGTGACGGCGGCAGCTGCAGCAACCGTTTCCGCGGGGGCATTTTCCCCTCCGCGGCTGATTCTCGCTTCGGCGTCGCCGCGCCGCGCGGAGCTTTTGCGGCAAGTCGGCGCGCGCTTTGAAATCCGCGCCGCCGACGTCGACGAAACGGTCGACGGCTCGCCGACACCCGGAGAATATGTGACCGGGCTCGCGCTCCGAAAGGCGCGCGCGATCGTCTCACTATGCGCCGCGCCTGAATTTGCGGCCGCGTCCGCAAATACGACCGGCATATCGGCTGTGCCCGCTTCTGCCACGTCGGCTGTGCCCGCTTCTGCCACGTCGGCAGTGCCCGCTTCTGTGGCCCTGCCCGCTTCTGTGGCCACGCCCGGTCCTGTCGTCGTACTCGGCGTGGATACAATCGTGCTCTCGCCGGACGGGGAGTTGTTTGGCAAACCTATGGATCGCGCGGAAGTCTCGCGTATGCTGCGGCGCCTTAGCGGGCGGTGGCACGAGGTCTATTCCGGTCTCGCTCTGATTGAACTCTGCGAAAGCCCGCAGGCCGGACCTTCCGAACCACACGGACCGTCCGGACCGCGCGAGCCGCTCCCCTACCCCACTGCCGGGGACCGCTCCGCCCCGCCCTATTTGTCCCGCGAACTTTTGCGCTTTGAGCGGACCCGCGTAAAAATGCGTCCGCTGGACGAGACCTTGATCGAGCGCTACGCGCGCTCCGGCGAGCCGGACGGAAAGGCCGGGGCATACGCGATCCAAGGACTCGGCGCGCTGCTGGTCGAGCGGGTCGATGGCTGCTATTTCAATGTCGTCGGGCTGCCCCTGCAATTGTTCGCGTCCATGCTCTCGGACTGGGGGTACGCGCTGCTGTAATACGCGTCAGCATTGGCATCCAAAAGGCACGGGAAAGGGAACGAAAGTTCATGGGATTTTTTGCAAGAGATGTCGGAATCGACCTTGGGACCGCGAACACGCTGGTGCATGTGCGCGGGCAGGGCATTGTGATCCGCGAGCCGTCCGTCGTCGCGATCGACAAGAAGACGAGAAAAATCATGGCGGTCGGCGAGAGCGCGAAGGAGATGATCGGCAGGACGCCGGGCAGCATCGTCGCGATCCGTCCGATGAAGGACGGCGTGATCGCGGACTTTGACGTGACGCAGGTCATGCTGCGCTACTTCCTGCGAAAGGCCGACGCGCGCGGCGCGCTGATGAAGCCGCGCGTCGTGATCTGCATCCCCTCCGGCATCACCGAGGTGGAAAAACGGGCGGTCGAGGAGGCCGCGATCGCCGCGGGCGCGCGCGAGGCGTACCTGATCGAGGAACCGATGGCGGCCGCGATCGGCGCGGGGCTCCCGGTCGAATCCGCGGTCGGCAGCATGGTCGTCGACATCGGCGGCGGCACAAGCGAGGTCGCGGTGATCTCGCTCGGCGGGATCGTCACAAGCAAGTCGCTCCGGATCGCCGGGGACGCGTTTGACAGCGCGATCATGCTCTACATCAAGCGGGAATACAACCTCCTGATCGGCGAGCGGACGGCGGAGGACATCAAGGTCACGATCGGCTCCGCGTTCCCGCGCCCCGCGGACGACTACTACGAGATTCGCGGCCGCGACGTCGTCGACGGACTGCCAAAGAACCTCTCGATCTCGACGTCGGAGGTGATGGAGGCCCTGCGCGAACCGCTCTCCGAGACGATCGAGGCGATCCGGCAGACACTCGAAAAGACGCCGCCGGAGCTCGCGTCGGACATCATGGCGCGCGGGATCGTGCTGACCGGCGGCGGCGCGCTCCTTGCCGGGCTCGACAAGCTCGTCGCGCAGGAGACGGGGATGCCGGTGATGGTCGCGGAAAACCCGCTCGACTGCGTCGCGCTCGGGACCGGCCGCGTACTCGACGAGCTCGACGCGCTAAAGCGTCTGCTCGTATCCACGCATCACTTAAAATAGGCGGCGCTGCACGGCGCGGCACCCCGCGCGGCGCCACGGCCATGACACGCATCGCATCGCAACGCGCCGCACAATGGCCATGACACGCACCATGCGGCGCCACATGAGGATTTTTTTTGAGGAATATTTTTAAGAGCAGGGCATTCGTGCTGCTCGTATTTACATTTTTCTGTCTCCTGCTGATCGTGATGACGTCCAACGACATCGGGGATTTTGAATGGGTTGGCGACGCGGTGACAGCGCCGCTTTCGCCGGTCGCGTCGCTGTTCTCCGCGGTCTCGTCCGCTCTGAACAAAAACGTGCGGACCTTCGGCGACGTCGAGCAGATTCTCGCCGACAACGAGGAACTAAAGGCGCGCGTCGACGCGCTCGAACATGAAAACAGGGAGCTCTCCGCCTATAAGGACAAGATGCGCGAGTATCAGGACGCGCTGAACCTGAAGGGGCGGTTTTCGGAATATTCGCTGATCGGCGGCAACGTGATCACGCGCGACGTCGGCAACTGGTTTGACGTCTTTAAGATCGACATCGGCGCGCGCGCGGGCGTCACGGGCGACCTGCCCGTCGTCTCGTCCAATATGGCGCTGATCGGCAGGACGATCTCCTCGTCCGTAAACACGTCGAAGGTGATCACGCTGATCGACGAGGAATGTGTCGTGAGCGGCTGGGTCATGGGTCAGGAGGGCGGCGCGGTCGTCGTCCGGGGCGACCTTTTGCTAAAGGGGCAGGGCCTTTGCCGGATCGACCTGATCCCCCCGGAGCTCGACATAAAACCGGGCGACGTCATCGAGACCTCCGGGATCGGCGGCATCTTCCCGCGCGGCATCGAGATCGGCGCGGTGCTCTCCGTAAAGCAGACGGGCAACGGCTTGGAGCGCTACGCGGTCGTCGAGCCTTTTGCGGACATCCGCGCGATGAACGAGGTCTTTATTCTGGCGGGATACGG
>JAITSR010000411.1 GCA_031287655.1 Clostridiales bacterium | reverse complement strand
CCGAAAAAGCGATCGACGTGCGCTACAATCCGCAGGACGACAGCGTCCAAATATTCAGCAACACGGTCTACACGGGAGAGGACATTGTCCCACGCGTAAATAACGACGCGCCTCCGTATGAATCGCCGTCGGCGAACCCGGAAACGGATGTCTATGGCGCGGCGGATCAGATCCTTTCTCAAATCATCAAAGACGGCATGACCGAAGATGAAAAGGTGAAGGCCGTCTATACCTGTATCATGTATAACTTCACGCATACCGGAAAGGCGGAGATAATCCCCGAAGGGCATAAGGTGACATACACAACGCCGACGCGCTGGACAGATGGAGACCACACCGCCGGTAATGCCAGGAAGCTTTTAGTGGATAAAAACGGCGTGTGCGACCATTTTGCCGCGTTGTTCAAATTGTTACTTGATCGGATCGGTATCCCCTGCGAAGTGGCCAGCGGACAGTATGTAAACCGTGACGGGTCAAAGATGCCCCACGCGTGGAACCGCGCTCAGATCGACGGCGTCTGGTATTGGTATGACGTCGATGTCGACGGGACGGTGCTGCGGCGGGACGGCAAGCTGTTGTACTTCCTCTACAGAAAAACGACGGCCGAATGGAGGACCACGCACGAGTGGGACGAGAGCCGTTATGTTTGATCATCTTGACGCGATCGAGAATAAGTATGATGAAATCAGCCTGAAATTAAGCAGTCCGGACGCGCTCGCCGATCAGGAGACTTATCGGAAGCTGATGAAAGAATTTTCCGGCATGGAACCTCTCGTCACAAAAATCCGGGAGCGCCGCTCGGTTCTTGATGAGCTTGCCGACGTCGACGCGCTGCTTTCCGAAAAACCGGACAGAGAGTTTCGCGAGTTCCTGCAAGGCGAGGTCGTCTCGCTCAAGGAACGCCTCGCGGCAGTCGAGCGGGAGTTGAGGATTTTGCTGCTGCCAAAGGACCCGAACGACGAAAAGAGCGTGATCATTGAAATCCGCGCGGGCGCGGGCGGGGAGGAAGCCGCGCTGTTCGCGGGCGTACTCTATCGAATGTACGGCATGTACGCGGAGCGGCGGGGCTGGCGTCCGGAGCTCGTCGACGCGAACGCGACCGAGATCGGCGGCTTTAAGGAGGTTGTTTTTACGATCGAGGCCGCGGGCGCTTACAGCCGCTTCAAGTTTGAAAGCGGCGTCCACCGCGTGCAGCGGGTCCCGGCGACCGAGTCGTCAGGCCGTATCCACACGTCGACCGTCACGGTCGCGGTGCTCGCGGAGGCGGACGACGTCGACGTGCAAATCAATCCGAACGACCTTGAAATCGACACCTACCGGGCCTCCGGCGCGGGCGGCCAGCACATCAACAAAACGGATTCCGCAATCCGGATCACACACAAGCCGAGCGGCATTGTCGTCACCTGTCAGGATCAGCGTTCGCAGTACAAAAACAAGGACCGCGCGATGGCCGTGCTGCGCTCCAAGCTGTATGACCTCGCCGTGTCGAGTCAGGAGTCGGACGTCGCGCAGGCGCGCAGGGAGCAGGTCGGCACGGGGAACCGGAACGAGCGGATCCGCACATACAACTACCCGCAGGGCCGGGTGACGGATCACAGGATCGGCCTGACGCTCTATAAAATCGAGGACGTTTTGAACGGCGACCTCGACGAGGTGCTTGACGCGCTGATCACCTCGGACCACTCGAAAAAGCTCGGCACTTTTGAGGGCGGCTACGAGGGCGAAGACGATGGCGGCAGTGTGAGCGGCAATGAGGGCGGCGCGATCGCCGCGCGCTCCAAGACCGGATGAACACAAGAGTCGTCACAATCGATCCGGACCGGATTGAGCCCGCTCTGATCGCGGAGGCCGCGGAGTGCCTGCGCGGGGGAGGGCTTGTTGCTTTTCCGACGGAAACCGTCTACGGTCTCGGCGCGGACGCGCTGAACGAGTCGGCTTTTCGGGCGATTTTTGCCGCGAAGGGCCGCCCCAACGACAATCCCATAATCCTCCATATTTCAAATACCGACGCTTTGGAGACGCTCGCGGCGGAAGTCCCGGAATACGCGGCGCGGCTCATGCGCAGCTTTTGGCCGGGGCCGCTGACCATCGTGCTAAAAAAGCGCGCGGGGCTGCCGGACTATGTGACGGCGGGGCTTGACACGGTCGCGGTGCGGATGCCTTCCCACCCGATCGCTCTCGCGCTGATCCGGGAGGCCGGAAGACCGGTCGCCGCCCCGAGCGCGAACCGCTCCGGGAAGCCAAGCCCGACCCGCGCGGAGCACGTCGCCCGCGACCTTTCGGGAAAAGTCGATATGATCGTCGACGGCGGCGCGGCGGGGATCGGCCTCGAGTCCACCGTGGTCGACGCGACGGGCGGGGGCGGCGCGCCTGTCGTAATCCTGCGGCCCGGCGGCGTGTCGCGTGAGGCGATCGCGGCGGTCGTCGGGGCGGGCAACGTCGCGGGCGCAAGGGAAGAGGCAGACAGGTGCTGCGCGGCGGGAGCGGGCTCGGGAGATGCCGCGGCGGCAGACGTAGGCGCTGGGATGTCCGCGCTCACGGGGCCGCCCGCGGACGCGCCTCCGATTTCCCCCGGCACGAAGTACCGGCACTACGCGCCT
>JAITSR010000410.1 GCA_031287655.1 Clostridiales bacterium | reverse complement strand
CAAATTTTAATTGTAAATTTCAAAATAAACAGAAAACGACACAAAAAACGACGAAGTGGTTGTATGATCGCTCCATTCCCGCTATAATGGTAGCAGAGAGGTTTTTTCGCGTTTTGTTCATAATAAAAGCGCACGGGGCGCACGGGGAGGGGTGACGGAATTGCAAAGGAAAGACTGCGTTGCAATGATTCTGTGCGGCGGGCAGGGGAGCCGCCTCGGGAGCCTGACGGCGGCGATCGCAAAGCCGGTCGTGCCGTTTGGCGGGAAGTACAAAATCATCGACTTCACTTTGAGCAACTGCGTCAATTCGGGCATCGACACGGTAGGGGTCCTGACGCAGTACCAGCCCCACGAATTGAGCCGGTACATCGGGAGCGGCCAGCCGTGGGACTTGGACCGCTACAACGGCGGCGTCTACATTTTGCCCCCTTACATGAAGGGCAAGTCCGGCGAGTGGTATAAAGGCACCGCGAATGCGATCTACCAGAACATTGCGTTTATCGACAGCTTTGACCCAAAGGATGTGCTGATCCTAGGCGGGGACCACATCTACATCATGGACTACCGCGAGATGATCGACGCGCATAACGCGAAGCAGGCCGACGCGACGATCGCCGTGATCACGGTGCCTTGGGAGGAAGCGAGCCGCTTTGGTATCATGACGATCGACGGCGGCGGGCGCGTTGTGGACTTTGCGGAAAAGCCGAAAAAACCGACGAGCAATTTGGCGTCGATGGGCGTCTATGTATTCAAGTGGGACGTGCTGCGCGAGTACCTGATCCGCGACGAGCAGACGGAAAAGTCGAGCAACGACTTTGGAAAAAACATCATTCCGGCGATGCTCGCGGACGGCGCGCGGCTCTTTACGCACGGTTTTTTGGAGTACTGGAAGGACGTCGGGACGATCGAGAGCCTGTGGCAGGCGAATATGGATCTGCTCGAAAAGCCGATGAAGCTCGACCTCTACAACGACAGCCGCCGAATCTACTGCCGGAACCCCGTCAAACCGCCGCACTACGTCTCGCCCGCGGCCAAAATCGCGAACAGCGTAATCCCGGAGGGCTGCGAAATTTACGGGGAGGTCGAAAACTCCGTGGTGTTCACGGGCGCGTATGTCGGGCGTGGGAGCCGCGTCACGAACTCCGTGATCTTCCCGAATGTGCGGATCGGCGCGAACTGCGTGGTGGACAAGGCGATCATCGGAGACAACGCGCAGATCGCGGACGGCTGTGTGATCAACGACCCGGACGCGGGCCGCGAAGGCAAGGGGCGGCCGGGCAGAAAGCGCGAGCGCACGGAGCTGTCTTTTGAGTCGGAATACTGTTCCGGCGGGATTACGCTCGTTGCGCCGGACGTGAGCATCGGCGGCGGTGTGCGCATCCTGCCCAATTCGATGGTGGACAGGGACGTCGCGACAGAGGCGGCGGCAAACGCGTAAGCCGCACGCCGGGGAGCGAGCGGACTGCGAGCGACGGCGACGTTTGCGAACACGCAAGCCGCATAAACAGAGGTCATTACGAACACGGCGCAACGCGCCGTGCGCCGGAAGTCCGGCGTACGCGGCATGAAGCTGAGCGCCGCCGGAGGCGGAGGAAGCGAAGCGGAAGCAGTGTGAGCAACAAGCCGCAGAAGCGAGTGGCCACGAGCGACGGGGCCTTGACCCGGCTGCGGCGCCGATTGCGAACACGTAAGCCGCAGAATTTGGGAGGTACTATATGAAAGATACGATGGGGATCATCCTTACAAAGGATTTTGATAACAAGCTCTTTGACCTGTCCGCGAACCGGGCGGTCGCCGCCGTGCCGTTCGGGGGGCGCTACCGGATTATCGACTTCATCCTCTCCTGCATGGTCAACTCCGGTCTCTCAAACGTCGGGGTCGTCACGCACACGAATTACCAGTCGCTGATGGACCACTTGGGCTCGGGCAAGGAGTGGGACCTCGACCGCAAGCTGTCCGGGCTTTTCATCTTTCCGCCGAACGTCCACAAGGAGTCTGTCGACCGCGGCAAGGGCACGCTCGAGGAGCTTTACAGCATTATGCACTACTTCCGCCGCAGCAAGGAAAAGTATGTTGTGATCTCGGAGTCCGGCGTTATCTGTAACATGCTGCTCGACGCGGCGATGGACTATCACATCGCAAACGAGGCCGACGTCACGATCCTCTACAACACGCTCGAGGATCACCGGATCAAGGAGCTCTCGTCGTTCACGGCCGTCGACGTCAACAAACACGGGCAGGTCACGAACCTTGAGATCAATCCGCGCTTCCCTAAGTCAAATAAAATTTCCATGAACGTCTACATCACAAAAAAGGCGCTGCTCGAGATGCTGATCGACGAGAGCATTTCGCACGGCATGGACGACTTTGAGTCGGACCTCCTTCGCAAGAACCTTGGCAACCTGCGCATTTTCGGGTATGGCTACAACGGCTACGTCGCGCGGATCGACACGGTGAGCTCCTACTTCAAAAACAGTATGGAGCTGCTCAATCAGAAGGTCATGCGGGAGCTGTTCTCGTCGGCGGACATGCCGATCTACACGAAGGTCAAGGACGAGGTTCCGACGATGTACGGCGAGCAGGCGCACGTCACAAACAGCCTTGTCGCGGACGGCTGCGTGATCGAGGGGACCGTGCAGAACAGCATTCTGTTCCGGGGCGTGCAGGTGTCAAAGAACGCGA
>JAITSR010000376.1 GCA_031287655.1 Clostridiales bacterium | reverse complement strand
TGTGATCTCGACGCGCTTTACGCACGACCGCGGCTACTATGTCGAGAGCAGGCGCGGCGGGGGCGGCTTCATTCGGATTTCGCGCGTCAACGTGTCCGACGGCGGCAGCGGCGGTTATCTGATGCACATTGTCGCGTCCCTCGGGGACAGCATTGGCCAGCAGGACGCGGAGGCGTTCATCAGCAATTTTGTGGATTATGAGATCATCGGGCCGCGCGAGGCCAACATCATGCGCTCCGCCGTGAGCGACAAGGCGCTGATGAGAATCCCGCAGCCCGCGCGCGACGCGCTCCGGGCGGAAATATTAAAGAACATGCTGATTGGGCTTGCGTTGTGATGGGGATATACAAATAAAAACAAACCTTGCCAAGGGAGGGGTCGGAAAAACATGATTTGCCAAAAATGCAAGAAGGCCGCGGCTTCCGTGTGCATTTCGCAGGTGGTCGATTTTCATAAGGTGGATATTTATCTGTGTCAGGACTGCGCGAACGAGAGCGCGGCGGCGGGCCTAAAGGCCGCGTTTGGATTTTTTGACTCGGTGCCGGGGCAGTTTGTCTTTGGCGGGCAGAGCCCCTATTTCGGGCAGTTCGCCGGGGGGCGCGCGGCACAGCGCGTCGACCGCTGCGACGCCTGCGGCAAGACGTTTGCGGAAATCCAGAAGGACGGCAAGATCGGCTGCGCGCGCTGCTATGACGTCTTTCGCGAAAAGCTGCTGCCGATCGTCGAGCGGATACACGGGAGCGCGCGCCACAAGGGGCGCGCTCCGATCGGCGGCGGAGTCTCCGGGGTGACCGGAGCCTCCGGACAGTTTGCGGCCGCCCCGCGCGAGGCCGCCCCGCCCGGACAACCCGGACAGCCCGCGCCGCTAGTGGGCGCGTCCGCTTCGGCCGCCGCGGCCGCGGACGGCGCGATAAAGGACCTGAAAGACGCGCTGGAGCGGGCGATCCGCAGTGAGGAATACGAGAAGGCGGCGGACATTCGCGACAGGATCAGGAGCTTGGAGGCGAATGGTATATGAGTATGGGCATGGATCAATCGGATGGGAGCAAGGATATGGGTACAAAAGCAAACGGTTGTATTACAATGAGCAGCCGCGTGCGGCTCGCGCGCAATTTTTCCGGCGCGGCTTTCCCCGTGCGGCAGGGCGCGCGCGAGGCGGCGGAGCTCTTGATCAAGGCGCGGGAGGCTTTTTTTTCGAGTCCCGCGGTCAATCGAAACGAGTATGTCTACGTCGACATTCCGGGCCTTGACTCGATCGACAAGATGATGCTCGTCGAAAAGCATCTGATCAGCCCCGACCTCGTGATCGGGGACAGGCCGAGCGCGGCGATCATCTCGAAGGACGAGACGGTCAGCGTGATGCTGAACGAGGAGGATCATCTGAGGATACAGTGCGTCGAGCCGTCCGCGGACATCGACGCGGCTTTTGAGCGCTGCGGCGCGATCGAGCGCGTGTTCGACGAGTCGTTTGACATCGCGTTCGACCGGGACTTCGGCTATCTCACAAGCTGCCCGACGAATCTCGGCACGGGTATGCGCGCGTCGTTTATGCTGCATCTCCCGGCGCTCACGATGACGGGGCATATCAAGGGCGTCCTCGAGGCCTGCGGCAAGATCGGGGTCGCGGTCCGCGGCCTGTACGGCGAAAACAGCGAGGCTTCCGGCAACATGTTCCAGTTCTCGAATCAGGGGTCGCTCGGCAGCAGCGAGGCGGAAATTCTAGCCTCGATCACGGACGTCAAGGATCAGATCACCGGCCATGAGTCGCGGCTGCGCGCGGAGCTTTTGCGGGCGGCGGCGGTGCAGTTTGAGGATCGGGTATTCCGGGCGTACGGTACGCTGCGCAGCGCGCGCATCCTCACCTCGGAGGAATACATGCGCCTGTGGTCGGACGTGCGGCTCGGCGTGGATACGGGCGTGATCCCGGACATCTCGATCGAAACGCTCGACCGAATGATGACGCTGGTCCAGCCCGCGTATATTCAAAAGATGTTCGGGCAAATGTTAAATTCCGGCGAGCGGGACGTGCAGCGCGCGAACCTCGTCCGAAAAATGTTTGAAACAGCCGATCCCGCAAAGGATAGAAACGAAAAAAAGGAGGACGCCAACACAGATGAATGAACGGTACACGGAACGCGCGGTTCTTGCGATTCAGCAGGCGCAGGAGGTCGCGGTGATGCTCGGGCATGAGAACGTCGGGTCGGAGCATCTGCTTCTTGGGCTTGTCCGGGAGGGGACGGGGATCGCGGCGAAGGTGCTCGCGAATCAGGGCGTCACCGAGGACAAGGTCATCTACGAGATCGACATGCTGATCGGGCGCGGCGAGCGGCAGATTGAAAAGGTCAGCGGCTTTACCCCGCGGAGCAAGAGCATACTCGAGGCGAGCTACCGCGAGGCGCGGCAGATGGGCAAAAACTACATCGGCACCGAGCATTTGCTGCTCGCGATCATGCGGGACGGCGATTCCGTCGCGGTGCGGATTATGATGAATTTAAACGTCGACCCGCAGCGTATGGCAAACGAGATGGTGCGCCTGCTGTCGGAATACGGGCAGGACCCAAAATCCGCGGGGCAGCGCCCATACGGCGGCGGCTCGGGCGGGACGGGCAAGGGCTATCAGGGCGCGGGTCCGGGCGGCGGTCCGGGCGGCACGCCGATCCTGAATCAGTTCGGGCGGGATTTTACCGAGATGGCGCGCGAGGACAAGTTTGATCCGGTGATCGGCCGGGGGCGCGAGATCGAGCGCGTGATCCAGATTTTGAGCCGCCGCACGAAAAACAACCCCTGCCTGATCGGGGAGCCGGGCGTCGGCAAGACCGCGATCGTCGAGGGGCTCGCGCAGGAGATCGTGCAAGGCCTTGTGCCGGAGATTTTAAAGGACCGCAGGGTCGTGTCGCTCGACCTCTCGGCGATGGTCGCGGGCGCGAAATACCGGGGCGAGTTTGAGGAACGCCTAAAAAAGGCGCTCGAGGAAATCCGGCGCTCCGGGAATATTATCCTCTTTATCGACGAGATGCACACGATCATCGGCGCGGGCGCGGCGGAGGGCGCGATCGACGCGGCGAATATCTTAAAACCCTCGCTCGCGCGCGGCGAAATTCAGGTGATCGGCGCGACGACGCTCACGGAGTACCGCAAGTATGTCGAGCGCGACGCGGCGCTCGAGCGGCGCTTCCAGCCGATCAATGTCGACGAGCCGACCAAGGACGAGACGCTCGCGATTCTAAAGGGCATCCGCGACAAATATGAGGCGCATCACAGGGTCAAGATCACGGACGAGGCGCTCGAGGCCGCGGTTCGGTTCTCCGACCGCTACATCACGGACCGCTTCCTGCCGGACAAGGCGATCGACCTGATCGACGAGGCGTCGTCGAAGGTGCGGCTCCGCTCCTACACCGCGCCGCCGGATATGAAAACGCTCGAAACCCGGATCGCGGAGCTCGCGCAGCAAAAAGAGGACGCGATCAAAGACCAGCAGTTTGAAAAAGCGGCGCAGCTGCGCGATCAGGAGCAGGGCGCAAAAATCGAGCTGCAAAAGCTTCGGCTCGAGTGGCAAAAGAGCACGGCGCGGAGCGACGAGGCCGTCGGCGAAAACGACATCGCGGACGTCGTGACGAGCTGGACGGGCGTCCCCGTGCGCAAGATGGAGCAGGAGGAAGCGTCGCGGATCGCGAACATGGAGCAGATTCTGCACAGGCGCGTCGTCGGGCAGGACGAGGCCGTCGAGGCGATCTCAAAGGCGATCCGGCGCGGGCGCGTCGGCCTCAAGGACCCCAAGCGGCCTGTCGGCTCGTTCATCTTCTTAGGCCCGACGGGCGTCGGGAAAACGGAGCTCTGCAAGTCGCTCGCGGAGGCGATGTTCGGGGACGAAAACGCGCTCGTGCGCTTTGATATGTCAGAGTATATGGAAAAGTTCAACGTGTCGAGGCTCGTCGGCTCGCCGCCCGGCTACGTCGGGTATGACGAGGGCGGGCAGCTCACGGAGAAGGTGCGCCGCAAACCCTATTCCGTCGTGCTTTTTGACGAGATTGAAAAGGCGCATCCGGACATCTTCAACATCCTCCTGCAAATCCTTGAGGACGGCAGGCTGACGGATTCGCACGGCAAGGTCGTCGACTTTCGCAACACCGTGATTATTATGACGTCCAACGCGGGCGCGCGGCAGATCACGGAGCGCAAGCGGCTAGGCTTTGTTTCGGCGTCCGACTCGGACACGGATTTTTCGTATCGGGAGATCAAGGAAAACGTGATGGGCGAGTTAAAGAAGGCGTTCCGCCCGGAGTTTTTAAACCGCGTCGACGACGTGATCGTGTTCAGGCCGCTCACACAGGATGAACTCAGGCGTATCGTGATCCTGATGACCGGCGTCTTAAAGGAGCGGCTCGCGCAGAACAAGATCGGGATCGGGATTTCGGGCGCGGCGCTCGACGAGCTCGCGCGCGCGGGCTTTGACCCGGTGTTCGGCGCGCGGCCCCTGCGCCGCTCGATCCAAAATGTCATTGAGGATAAACTCGCCGGGGAGATGCTCGAAGGCCGGGTCAAGGAGGGCGACGGCGTTTACATCGACTTTGTGGACGGCGCATTCACGCTGCGCCCCGCCGCCGCCGATGAACTGACGATCTCCTCCGAGACGGAGACGGATGCCCCCGCATCCGCGGCGCCCGGCGCCGCCGCGGCGGCCGCGGGACCTGACACCGCGAGTGCGGGCGCGGGAGTGGGACCAGACGCCTCGGGCGCGGGACCTGACACTGCCGCCGCGGACTCCGTTGCCCCGGGCGCGGCCGCCGCAGCGGCCGCGGAACCCGCACCGGCGCCGGACGCGCCGCA
>JAITSR010000326.1 GCA_031287655.1 Clostridiales bacterium | reverse complement strand
CCAAAACTATCTCGACTTCGCCGCCACCCATGCGCTCGCCGCACCGCCGCCCGGGGCGCTCCCGGCGCTTTAGGCGGTATTTTTTATTTTATCGTAACTAGTCAGCGGTTAACGTGTTCGCAATCGTCGCCGTGGCCGGGTCAAGGCCCCGCCGGTCGCTCCCGCTCACTTCCACGGCGCGTTGCTCACCCGATTTCCACTTCGCTTTCTCCGCCTCCCGGCGGCGCTCAGTTCCACCGCTGAAAAACACGCCGGACTTCCGGCGCGCGGCGCGTCCGCGCCACGTTCATTCGGGAGACGTTGCTCCGCAACGTCTGACCTGTTACGCCAAACCGTCGCGGCGCGCGCGAAAGTCCTCGGCAAAGAGCCCGTAGCAGACCGAGTCGAAATACCGTCCCTGCGAGTAATACTCCCGCCGAAGCCGGCCTTCCTCGACAAAGCCGAGCTTTTTGTGGAAGCGATGGGAGGCGGCGTTAAAATCGTAGATATAGACGCCGCATTTTTGATAGCGGAGCTCGTCAAAATAAAAGCCGAGCACAAGGGTGAACGCGCGCGTCGCGTAGCCTTTGCCCGCGTGGCCCTCGAGCATTTTAATCCCGGTCTTGAACACGCCGGAGCGTCGGTCAGTCTCCCAGACGTCGACATATCCCAAAAACGCCCCGTCATCCGCGCGCTCAACCACAAACACGCAACGGTCGTCCGCGCCGCCCGCGTCGGAGGCGCCAGCCGCGCCGCCCTCTCCCGCCCCGTAGCCCCTGAGCCAGCGTTCGGCCGCGTCGAGGCCGACGGGGAAGCCGATTTTTTCAAACGCGCGCTCCGTCTCCGCGGGGCTTGTGCGAAAGTGCTCATAAAACATCGCGGCGTCGGCGGGCCCCGCCGCGCGCAAGCGCAAATCGCCGCGCCGCCAATAGTTCTCCCGTTCCCCCAAAGCCGTCATAACTTATGACCACCCTTCCGATTACCAACCTCCCGATTTCCGCGCGGCTGCGCTCGCAATTCCGCCCGCGGCTGCGGACGCAGCTCCGCCCGCGGTTACGTCCGCAGCTCCGCCCCGGCGGCGGCGAGCGCCGCGACGATCTTCGCGACGAGCGCGCCCACTTCCTCGTCTGTGAGCGTCCGGTCCTCCGCGCGGAACAGCAGCGAATACGCCATGCTCTTTTTGCCCTCCGGCACCTGTTTGCCGGTGTACACGTCGAAGATGTCGATGGTTTCAAGCAGGCTGCCAGCGGCTTTTTTCATCACGCGGATCAGCTCGCCGCTCGTCACGCCGCCGTCGACCAGCAGCGCGAGGTCCCTCGGGACGGGCGGGAACTTGGGCAGGCGCGTATAGGAGCGCGAGAGGTCCGCGGCCTCGTAGACGGCCTCGAGCGAAAGGCAACCCGCATACGTGCGCTCCGGCGTCCCAAATTCCTCCGCGACGTCGGGATGGAGTTCGCCAAAGGCGCCCGCGTCCTTACCGCCGATTTTGATACAGGCCGCCCGGCCCGGGTGGTAGATCGCGGCATCACGGCACGGCAGGAACTCATAATCGCGGATTCCCAGCGCAAAAAACAGGTCCTCAAATACGCCTTTGAGTGTGTAAAAATCATTCGGCGCGCCATACGCGCCGATCGTCAGCGAAGTCCTCTGAACCGGGAGCAGCGCGTCGGCGGCCGCGACGTCGGCGGCGGACGCGGCGACCTCCGAAACAGGCGCGGCGGCCGCGGAGACGGGAGACGCCGCCGCCGGCCCGCCCGATCTCGCCGCCGCCGACCCGTCCGGCCTTGTCGGCGCGTTCCCCGCCCCGTCCGCCGGGTGATAGGTCGCCGCGAGCTCAAAGAGCTCCGCCGCGGGTGTCCTCTGCGCGTGGTTGTCGGCGAGGGCCTTTAGCATTTCCGGCAGCGCCGTCGTCCTCATCAGGCTCATATCCTCGTTCATCGGGTTCCCGATCCGCACGGCACAGCGCAACGGGTCGTCCTGCGGGAGCCGGAGCCTGTCATATACCTTAGGACTCTGGAACGAGAACGTATAAATCTCAGAAAAGCCGCAGGCGACGACCGTGTCGAGCACATGCTTCTTTAATTGCTGCCGGTAGGTCCGAAGTCCGATCGTGACGGCGGAGCCGGGGTTCAGCGTCGCCTTGATGTTGTTGTAGTCATAAAAGCGCGCGACTTCCTCGGCAAGGTCCGCCTCCATGCCGACGTCCATGCGGAACGGCGGCACGATGATCTCATTATGGGCCTCGTCATACGAAAATTCGAGCGTCCGCAGGATGTCGAGCATGACCTCGCGGTCCAGCGAAGTACCGAGCAGCGCGTTGATCCGCTCCGGCGAAAACCGGACGCGCGCGGGCGGGAGCGGCGCGGGGTACACGTCGATACAGCCCCGGGCGGCGCTGCCCGCGGCGAGCAGCTCGGCGAGCTCGACGGCGCGGTCGGCCGCCGCGCGCGTCATATCGGGGTCCAAGCCCTTTTCATAGCGCGACGAGGATTCCGTCCTCATGCCGAGCTTTTTTGCGGCGCGCCGCACCGAGACGCCTTCAAAATTCGCGGATTCAAAGATAATCGTGCGCGTGTCAGGCAGGATTTCGGAGTTCTCGCCGCCCATCACGCCCGCGACCGCAATCGGCTTTTCGCTGTCCGCGATCACGAGGACGGACGCGTCGAGCGCGCGGTCGCCGCCGTCGAGCGTCCGGATCACTTCTCCGTCCCCGGCGCGGCGCACGATGATTTTGCCGCCGCCGACAAAACGCGCGTCAAACGCGTGCATCGGCTGGCCCATCTCGAGCATGACGTAATTGGTGATGTCGACGATGTTGTTGATCGGCCGAACGCCCGCGTTGCGCAGCCGCCGTTTCATCCACTCGGGCGACGGCTTGATCACGGCGTCCGTGACGACGCGGGCGGTATAGCGCTTGCAGAGCGCCGCGTCCCGCACCTCGACGGACAGCAGCTCCGCGATGTCGGGCGCGCCGTCCTGAGCCTCGTTCCGCACCTCGACGGACAACAGCTCCGCGATGTCGGGCGCGCCGCCCTGAGCCTCGTTCCGCGCATCTTCCGATTTGCGGCCCTGTGTGAGCGCGGGCGGCAGTGTGAGCGGCTTTTTTATCGTCGCCGCGGCCTCGCGCGCGATCCCGAGCATGCCAAGGCAATCGGGCCGGTTCGGCGTGATCTCAAAGTCGATCACCGCGTCGTCGAGCCCGAAAATTTCGCGTATGTCCGTACCGGGTACGACGGACGGGTCCAAAATGAAGATGCCGTCGTCCGCCGCGTCGGGATAGTCATGCTTTGAGAGGTTCAGCTCCTGAATCGAGCACATCATGCCCTGAGATTCGACGCCGCGCATCTTCGCCGCCTTGATGCGCACGCCGCCGGGCAGGCGCGACTTGTCGAGCGCGATCGGCACGACGTCCCCCGCGCGGACGTTCGTCGCCCCCGTAATGATTTGCAGCGACGCGCCGTCCCCCCTCCCGACGTCGACCTGCGAAACCTGCAGTTTATCGGCGTTCGGATGCTTTTCAACGGTCAGGAGCCTGCCCGCGACGACATTTTCAAACTCCTCGCCCAAAAACGTGACGCTCTCGGCTTTTGTGCCGGAAAACGTCATCCGCCGCGCGAGCTCCTCCGCGCCGCAGTCCACTTTTACATATTCGTTCAGCCATTCAAGCGGTACCAACATAGTGACGCCCGTCCTCTCTGTGTCCGCGGCTCAGAACTGCCGCAGGAACCGAATGTCGTTCTCATACAGAAGCCGCATGGAATTGATGTTATATTTACACGTTGCGACACGCTCGATTCCGAGCCCGAACGCGAAGCCGCTGTATACCTCGGGGTCGATGCCGCACATCTTTAGCACCTTAGGGTTCACGACGCCGGCCCCGAGCAGCTCGATAAAGCCCTCGTTCTTGCAGAGCCTGCAGCCCTTCCCGCCGCACTCCCAACAGGTCACGTCGACCTCGGCGCTCGGCTCGGTAAACTGGAAGTGGTGCGGGCGGAGCCGGATTTTCGTGTCCTCGCCAAAGATATTCTTCGCGAAGGTCGAAAGCGCCCCGACGAGGTCGCCCATCGTGATCCCGCGGTCGACGACGAGCCCCTCAATCTGATGGAAAACGGGGGAGTGCGTCGCGTCCGCCGTGTCGACGCGGTAGACCCTGCCCGGGCAGATGATCTTGATCGGCAGCGGGCGCGTCAGCATTGTCCGCACCTGAACCGGGGATGTGTGCGTCCGCAGCACGACGTCGTCGTCTATGTAAAACGTGTCCTGCGTGTCGCGCGCCGGATGGTCTTTCGGGATGTTCAGCAGCTCGAAGTTAAAATGGTCGATCTCGATCTCCGGGCCCTCCGCGATCTGATAGCCCATGCCGAGAAAGGTTTCGCAGATCGCCTCGGTCGCGAGCGTGATCGGGTGCTTGTGGCCCGGCGACCTGCGCTTGCCCGGAAGCGTGATGTCAAGCGTCTCGGCCGCGATCTTTTGCTCCAGCGCGAGCCGCGTCAAACGGGCCTCCGCCTCGGAGAGCCGCGCTTCAATCCGCGCGCGCGCCTCGTTGACGAGCTGCCCCGCGGCCGGCCTTTCCTCCGGTGTGAGCGCGGCCATTCCGCGCAGGACCGCCGTCAGCTCGCCCTTTTTTCCCCAAAAGCGCAGCCGCGCCTCCTCGATGTCCCGGAGATTGGCGCTCTGTGCAATCGCCCGCTCCGCGTCGCTCTCAATCTGAACAAGCCGCTCTTTCATATAACCCTCCAAATCCCGATATCGGGCCGCTCCGCCCCGCCGCAAACAGCGGCAAAGCGCGACGCCCCGGGGGGAGCGCCGTTTCGCGTTCCGCTAAAATTAGGAGGATTATATCAGCATCGGCCCGATTCTTCAAGGAGAATATTCCGGGATTCAAAGATACTGCCGTCTGCCGTCTCTGTCGTCGCTTGATACTTCCCAAGTCGGCGGCAGCGCTTTTGTCATACCATTGAATATTTGCTTTGTATAATTTCTGTGATATACTTTAGTAAAACTTGTGTGATTTATGATGAAACGGAGTTTTCTATGTCGGTTCCTGTCTATAAGCAGATTCAAACGGACATCTTTTCGCTGATCAGTTCCGGTCGGCTCCGCGAAGGGGATCGGGTCGCGTCCGAATCCGAGATTATGAAAAAATACTATGTCAGTTCCATTACGGCAAAAAACGCGCTGAACGCCCTTGCAGATCAAGGGCTTGTTCACCGCGTGAAGGGGAAGGGTACGTTCGTTGTTCCGAGCCCCTTTTCCGTCCCCGTCCAACAGCGTAAAAATACGGGTATCACGATCGGGGCCGCGTTTCCCGGAACCGTCATCTACATCCAGTATTTGGATGAATATTGCCAGCAAAACGGCATGAGCCTCTACATTCGCTACGCCCGGGAATCCTCCGAAATCGAAGCCGAAATCCTGCAGCGCTTTGCGGACGACGGCATATCGGGGATTCTTCTGTTCCCGGCCGTATCGGAGACAAGCAATCCCTGCGTGACGCGGTTGGTGAAAGAAAAATTCCCCATCGTGTTTTTAGACCGGTATCTTCCGAATGTGGAGAGTTCTCATGTCGTGGCCGACAACCGGCAAGGCGCCTGCCTCGCGACGGAATATCTTCTCAACGCCGTTGGCCGGAACGTCACGATTCTCCATTTCCCGCCCTGCAATAATACCGTCATTGACCGGCTCGCGGGATTTCGCGACGCGTTCCGCGCGGCGGGTGAAAAAGCGGACGACTCGAATATCTGCGCCATTGACGACTTAAAGCTGCTTAACAAGGAAAGCGAGGAGCGGATCAAACACATCCACTCCCGAATTGTCGCCCATCTTCGCGAGAACAGCAATATCCGCGGTTTTTTTGCCACGAATCTGGAGATCGCGCAGGTGTCCTACTATACCGTGCGTCTGTTGGGGTTTACGCCCGGCGTGGATTTCCATATCGTCAGCTTCGACAATCCGTACCTTCCGGGCATCCACTTTATCAAACAGGATTTTCGGCGCATGGCGGAAAGCGCCATGAAACTTCTCCGCCGCCAAATTGACGGGGACTTCACGGTCGTCCATGACCGGGTGCCGACCCGGTTCACCCACATGGATATTTCGCCCACCAGTCTGAACGACCTGCAAGATCTCGGAAAATATCTCAACTCCAATACGTAAATCGGCGGCGCCCGGACCGGCAGCGCCCAAATCGGCGGCGGCTCCGCTCAGACACCTGAATCGCGCCGCCGCCGCGGACGCGGTTATATTTTAAAAAGAACGTCGCGCTCCACGATGGTCGGCGAAAATCCATAGCGCCCTGTGTACGCTCCGTAAATCGCCATCCCTCCGGGTCCGCTTTGGAACACGAGCGTGTGCCGCCCGGCCTCCAGACGGCCCGTTTTCAGTTCAAACCGCTCACCGTACCCCAGCTTCCCGGTCTTGCGGTAGTGAAAGGGGTCGCCGCCCTGACAGGCGTTGGAGAACAGCGCCCTCTCGTCGGAGGCGTCGTCCTTTGGAGCCAAAAGGCCAAGCGTCCGCCCGTCCAACAGGACTTCGATCTGCGTGCCATAAAGGCGTTCATCGGTGACTTTGATCGCGTTTTTCCCCTCCCTTGCGCCGACTTCCAGCGCCAGCGCGCCGTCGCCAACCGCTTTCACAAGGTTGAACTCATAAAAAAGCTCTCCTTTGCCGTGAATCGTCGCGGCGCAAACGCCGTTTTCCTCATAAACCCAAACATAGTCCCCGTCGGCTCGTACGAAAGCGCCCGGCGGGATGATCGCCGCATGTTCCCGCGGATTCCCCACGCCGGATATAAGGAGCTGAATATAGTTTCGGCAAAGTACCTCGTCTCCGTCCGACACATAGGCGAACACATAGGCGCCGCGCATATCGGCGGGTATCGCGACCGTTACCGGCGCCTGCCGCTCCACGGTAAACGCCGAAAACGCGATCGGCACACGCCATGATTGCATATCCTCCGTATAACGGCCCAGGCGGTCGATGCCGGTCACGGTGACAGAAAGAACCGGCTGCTTTGTCTTGCGCCATGAAAAGTGAGCGGTTGACAGGTTCGCGACTATCTCTCCCCCGGCCTCGACACGCGTGATCCGATTGTGATCAAAAACCACCATATCCATATTGTTGACCATGTCGTAGCCGATGGGATTCATCCGGTGGTCCACATAGCCATAATCCCGTTCAAAGCGCTCCGCCGTCAGGGGCGCCGAGTCCTCCGTCTCATGGGATGCCACGTTCATACGCAAATAGCCCGCCACCTTCTCAAAAAGACGAAGCTGCATATCAATGCCGTTGATGTGGAGAAATTCACTGACGACGATCGGCCTTCCGGTCTGTACCGCGTCGCCGATCGCGTGATCGGAGTGGGTATGGTGGATATAGTTGTATGTGGAGCCGGGATAGCAGTCCCGAACCAGTTCTTCCCAGCGGGCTCGGGCTTTCCAGTGCTCGCCGGGGTACAGGTGGAAGTCGTTCAGCTCGCAGGCCGCCGTCTTTCCAAAGCCCGAATTGTCGCAGACAATCACATGCGGCCAGCCCGACTTCAGACGGGTGGCGCTGTCCTCCAAAAAGCGGGAGCGCAGCTCGTTTTCCCACGGTGTCGTAACATGCGCGCCGCACACGCCCCACGATTCATTGATGGAAGACGCGACGACAATACTCGGGTGGTTGTGGAGCCGCAAAAGCATCCCGTCAAGCTCCCTGTTGTACGCGCTCCGCCAGTTTGGGTCCTCCGGCGTGGCATAGAAGTTGCCGGGGTGCTCCGTCCACACGAGAAGACCCGAAACGTCGCACTCATGATACCACAGAGGCTCGTTTTCCTTTATGTGGACCCTCGACAGATTATAGCCGTAAGCCAAGGTACGCTCAACGTCATAGGCAATGGAACCTCTTTTCCCCTGCTCCCCTTCCGGTTTTAAGCTGCGGTAGGTATAGACGCCGAACGCGTTGTAGCACTGATCCAGCACGCCGATGATATAAAAGGGCTTCCCGTTGAGGTAGAGATATTGATACTGATTTCGTAAATCAGAGGTCTCGTCCGGACTGTGGCCCGGCATCCAGCGCGTCTCCGCCTTGCGGAGCCCCACATAGCTCCTTACGGTATCACAGGACGCCCCGTTTGCCGTCAGCGTGGCTTCCGCCGCATATAGACGGCCTTCGCGGTATTGCCACAACTCCGGTGAATCGATCTTGATCCGCGCTTCGCCCTCTCCGTCGATCAGCGGGATGTCGGCTGCGTACTTCTTCCCGGATTCCGGCGCCGTGAGCGTGAGCGCAACCGTCCCCTTCACCGGGCCGCAGGCTGCCGCCGAGACCAGCACCGAGGCGCGGAGACACACATCCCCGTCAAATTCCAACTCCGGACGCAGATGAAGCCGCGTCAGATACTGATCCCCGCGAGGCTCCAGCCATACGCTCTGCCAGATACCCGGGGCGCTCGCGAACCAGAATATCTGTTTTCCCATGTTATGGGAGTTGATGTCGTGCGGATATTGCACCTTAACCGCCAAAGTGTGTCTCGAACCGGATTCCAAAAGCCCCAGATCAAAGACGAGATCACTGTACTCGTCAACCCGCATACCCAAGTATCGGCCATCCAGCCACACATAGGTTACATTGGAGGAAGCGCCGATATGCAAAATGACGCGCTGACCCGCCGGAAAGAAATCCGGTATCGTAAAACTCCGGCGGTACCATGCCCGCTCGCCGGTCAGGAGATAATTGTTGAACAGCGTGTTGCTCTGATGCAGCGTATCGCCGCTTGCGAGGTGTTCTTCGCCAAAGCCCATGAGCGACGCCCATGAAAACGGGACGCGTATATGCCTGTCGTACCCGCCCGCATCCGGCTCGTAGCGATGTTCCTCTACGCCCTTGTCTTTTGGGTCAAATCCAAACTCCCATGTGCCGTTGCGGGGACGATACCCCTGCAGGCGTCGGTCACAGGATGGATTGTTATACTCCCGCCGCGG
>JAITSR010000291.1 GCA_031287655.1 Clostridiales bacterium | reverse complement strand
GTATTGTTTAAGTTGCTGGAATACTTGATGAAATAGCGGAATCGACAAAAATTTAACGGAATCAAACAGCGCCCCCTTCAATCAACCGCGGTAGGGGGCGCTGTTTCTGTTTCATAAATGACACAGAGCCCGATTTGAGGTATACTAAACGCAAATGACGCGAATAACGCAAACAAAGTATGCGAGCAAAAAGACAAGCGATAACGCGCAAGTTATTTTTGAACAGTTCCTAAGGGCGGTGATGTTCGATGGTGATCCTCAGCATGGTGCTCCTGATCGGCGTTTTGCTGTTTGCGCAGCGCCTGATTTACGGGCGGTATTGGGACCTGCGGCTTGGGATGCGGCTCTCTTTTTCGGCGCGCGAGGCCTTCGAGGGCGACCGGCTCTTTTTGCAGGAGGAGCTTACGAACGAAAAGCCGCTGCCCCTGCCTTGGGTCAACGCGAAATTCCAGATCTCGCGCAACCTCGTGTTCCCCGGAGCCGAAAATTTCAAGGTGTCCGACTACTATTACCAGAACGACCTGTTCAGCGTCGGCATGTACCAGCGCGTTACGCGCAGGCAGGAGTTCATCTGCCGTCGGCGCGGCTACTATCGAATCCGGAGCATGGAGCTTGGCAGCAGCAACGTTCTGATCTCCGACAAGCTGATCAAGCGGCTCGACTGCGACGCGGAGCTGACCGTTCTGCCGCGCGCGATCCCCTTCTCGGCGATGGAGCCGGTCTATCGGCAGCTGTATGGCGACATTGAGATTCGGCGGTTCACGAATCCCGACCCGTTTTCGTTCCGGGGCGTCCGCGAATACGACCCGCGCGACGATTTCAGGCTGATCAACTTCTCCGCGACCGCCAAGACCGGCGATCTGATTGTGAACGTCCGGGGCGCGACCGCCGCGCAGGAAGTCGTGCTCCTGCTCAACGTGGAGCCGTATGTCGCGTTTCCGAACGAGGACGTGCTCGAGGAGGGGATCCGTCTCGCGGCTTCGGCGGCGGGCGAGTTTTCCCGGCAGGGGCTTTTGGTCGGGCTCCTGTCCAACGGGCGCGACGTTTCGACAAAAGCGCCTGTGCGCGTCCTTTCGGGCGGCGGCGACACCCATGTCCACGGCATTTTGGAGCGGCTCGCGCGCATAGACCTCGCGGCCGGGCAGGGGCGCATGTGCGAGCTGCTAGAGGAGGTGCGTGACCCGGAACCGGCCTATTTGCTGATCTCCAGCAATGACGACCCCGATATGGCGCGCGCGTTTGATCGGATCAGAGAGCGGGGCTTGCGCGCCCGATGGCTGATCCCGGCCATTGCCTCGATGAAAGCGCAGGCCGACGTTGCGGGCGACGCCGACATTTCGCGATGGGAGATGAGGATAAATTAGATGACACAGCGGCGTATTTTGATCCGCGGCCTGATCGTTGAGGCGGTTGTATTCGCGTTTTTGCACGCGCTGATCGCGATGGGGCTGTACGCGTTTTTTGCGGATATGCGGCCCGTGCTGCTGTCCCTCTTGCTCGCCGCCCCGTTTTTTGGCATGTTCGCCGTGCGGAGGAAGGCAAAAAAATTGCTCCCGTTCCTCGCGGCGCACATCGCGCTCGCCGTTTGGCCGCTGCTGCTCCCGGCGTTCTGGATCGCGCGCGCGCCGGGCTCGGCCGCGGTCAGTGCCGCCGCCGCGTCCGTGTCCGGCTCTGACGCGCTTGTCTCCGGCGCGCCGCTGTCCCCGCTGCTGTCGGGCCTTTTGGAGCAGGGCATCGCCCCGCTGCGCGCCTGCTGGTTCGCGTTTTTGCTGATCGCGGCGGTCCGCTCCACGGCCGTCCGGCTCCGGGCGCGTCCCGGCGACTTGGACCTCGGCTTTACGGGCTTCTGCGTCGGTCTGTTCGCGGCGCTCGCGCTGCTCGCGGAGCACTTCGCCATGCGCGGTATGCTCCCGATCCTCGCCCTCTGGGCGTTCCTCGCGATCGCGGGCTTTCTCGTCCACAGCCAGACCGCGCGCGTCGACGGCTCGCTCGGCATCCTTGCCGGGACGGGGAAAAAGCCGATCGCCGCGATCCTGCGCTTCAACAACACGATCCTCGCGGTGTTTCTGATCGCGGTCGCGCTGTTTGCCATATTGTCCTCTTTGCTGCCGCTCGGCCGCGTCGCGGGGCTTTTCGGCGCGGCGGCGCTCGCGGCGCTCCGCGGGATCGTCTGGCTGATTATGCGGATCGCCGCGCTCTTTCCCTCCGGTTCGGAGGAGGCCCCGCTGCCGGAAGCGCCGCCCCCGGAGCCGGACGTCGGCGCCTTTGCCGTCGAGGCGGCCGAGACGCCCGCGTGGCTTGAATTTCTCGAGTCCCTTTTTATGTTCCTGCTCAATGCCGCCCTGATCGCCGGGGCGGTCGCGGCGGTCGCCTACGGCGCATACCGGCTCTACCGGCGCTTTTACGCGGCGCGCGGGGAGAGTGGGGCGGACGCGGCGGACGGCGACGTGCGGGAGTACATCGGCCCAAAGCGCCCGGAAAAGCCGGTCGCCGCCGCGCTTAGGGCTTTTGCGCGCAGGTTCGCGCCAAAGAGCGAGGCGGAGCGCGTCCGCCATCTCTATTTCCGAAAGGTGCGGCGGCATCTCCGGCGCGGCGTCGCGATCCGGCGCGCCGACACGACCGGCGAGATCGCGCAAAAGATCCTGCCGGCCGAGGACCTCGGCGCGCTGACGAAGCGCTACGATCAGGCGCGCTACGACCGGGCGCGCGAATGACGCATAAATAAATGGTATGCTGCACAAATGGCGCATGAATGGCGCATGAATGATACGGTACACAATGGCGCATGAAAGACGAATGAATGACGCATAAAGAAGAATTTGTGAAGGGGGATCCAGATGGAAGGGCATACGCAAACGCAAACGCATACGCAAAAAGAAAAGGAAAAGAATAGCCGGTCCGGTCCGCATACCCGGCTGATCGACGCGATGATCGAATATGAAAAGGGCTGCCCGCACCGCGTCGGGCACTTTTTGAAAGTCTACGGCTACGCCAAAACGATCGGCGAGCTCGAGGGGCTCGAAGCGGACGAACGGTTTGTGCTGGAGACAGCCGCGCTTGTGCATGACATCGGGATCAAGCCGAGCTTGGAAAAATACGGGGCGTCCGACGGAAGCTATCAGGAACTCGAAGGCCCCGCCGCCGCCCGCGCGACGCTCGAAGCGCTCGGCTTTGACGCGCCTGTCGTCGACCGGGTCTGCTGGCTTGTCGGCCATCATCACAGCTACGCGGACATTGACGGGCGCGACCATCAGATTCTGATCGAGGCGGACTTCCTTGTGAACATACACGAGGGCGAGATGGGCGGCACGGCGATCCGGAGCGTCCGCGATAAAATTTTCAAAACAAAAGCGGGGCGGCGTTTTCTGGAAACAATCTACGGGCACTTGCTTGAGGGCTGAGGGCTGAAGGCTGAGGTTGTGAAGGGGTGAAGGAGCGGTAACAGGTCAGACGTTGCGGAGCAACGTCTCCCGAATGAGGTGCTGAAACGCCATGGATTGGCGTTGCAGGGCGGAACTCGTTGGAGCGAGAAAGTGGAGGCTAGGACGCGCCGCGCGCCGGAAGTCCGGCGTGGTTTTCAGCGGTGGAACTGAGCGCCGCCGGGAGGCGGAGGAAGCGAAGTGGAAATAGTGTGAACAACGAGCCGTGGAAGTGAGCGAGAGCGAACGGCGGGGCCTTGACCCGGCCTCGGCGACGATTGTGAACACGTAGCCGCTGACTAGTTACAAGGAGCGAGCGACACTGCGAGCGACGTGGTGTTCGACAGCGGCGGCAAAATGCGGTAAAATAGAATCAGGCCGACAAATCCGAAACGCAAGTCCGGCACAGCTATAAAGGAGAGTGACAGATGAAAATAAACGAAAAAAAACGAAGCGCGCGCAAGACGGCGGCCGTGACAGCCGGGGTTCTGGCGGCAGCGCTGCTCTTGTTTGTGACGCTTTCCTACGCGGCGGAGCCGGGGACGAGCGGCGACCCGATCGCCTTAAAATCATATGTGGACGCAAAGCTCACCGCGTTGGAGACAAAACTCTCCGCGCTGATTTCGCCTGCCGCGGGCACGGCTTCCGGCTCGGCGGCGGGCGCGGACAGCGCCGCGCTTGCGGCAAAGGTTGACGAGCTCACAAAGAAAGTCGACCAGCTCTCCGCGGACAACGCCGCGCTCCGGCGCGGCATCCGGCAAAGCGCCGCCGCGAGCGCCGCCGCGAACACCGCGGGGGCGGCGGCTTCCGAAACGGGCGGCGACGCGGCCGTCGGCGCGGTTGGTGAGGTCGGCGGCGCCGTAGACCCCTATCGGTTCGCGGTCTATGAGATCAAGGCGGACGAGCGCGTCCTGATGGGCGCGAGCACCGAACTG
>JAITSR010000280.1 GCA_031287655.1 Clostridiales bacterium | reverse complement strand
CCCGGCTTTCGATAAAATAAATCTCCCGCAAGGGGACCGAAACGGGCGCGCCGCGCCGTTCGAGCAGAAGCGACTGCTCGTTCAAGAACGGCATCGCGTTTGCGACCTGGTGGAGGTTCGCCCCTAAAAGCTCCATGTCGACGGGTTTTGTCAGGTATCCGCTCAAATTGGCGCGGTATAAAAAAATCCGCTGGGAGAAGCGGTCGCTGTACCCGGTGACATAGATGATTTTCGTTTCGGGGGCGAGCTGATACAGCCGCTCCGCGACGTCCATCCCGCTCTCGTCCTGATCCCAGTCAATGTCCATGAGAACGGCGTCGTAGCGCCGGCCTTCCTCCGCGGAGAGCAAAAACGCGTCAAGGTCTGAAAACATGTATATGCCCTCCACCATCGGGAGCGTTTGAAGCTGTCCCTTGATTTCCCGGAGAAACAGCGTGTTGTCGTCACAGACCGCGATTTCCACTCCCCTGCTCACCCCCAGCGTCGATGACTTTATACTTGCGTTCCTCCTTTATTACGTTTCCAGACACAGTATACGCAATTGCGTGACGATTGCCAACGAAACTGCGTCGAGTAATCGGACGTGTACTTAGGCATCTATCTCCTCCGCCTCGTCCTCCGCGTCCATAGCGGCGAACATCTCTTTTGCGGAAGAATACCGTTCGCGGTTAGAGTCACGACCTATAAGCTCCGTTTCCTCCATTGCCTTAATCAGGCTAAACTTCGAACCCGGAACGACCTCGGTCAACGGGAGCCTGCCCTGCACGACCGACTGCGTAAGGAACAGGTTTACGGCCTGCGAGAGTGTCATTCCCATTGCTCTGTAAAGTGCGTCGGCTTCTTTGCGGATTTGTGAATCAATGCGGATATTGTAAGTAGTGTTAGCGGCCATATCAAATCACCTCGTATTTATTGTACGCAGATTCAACACAAATATCAACCTTATATTCGATTTGCCGATTTGTCTTTGACGCCTCCGTCCGGCAGGCAAAAACTCAAAATCAGCGAGCGGACTGCGAGCGACAATAATGTCTTTTCATTAGCGGCGGTTTCTGATAAACTGTTCATGAACATCAAAAAAGTCTATCCGCATTTCACAGGAGGGATTCGTATGAAATTCAAAAAGTATCTGGCGGAGTTTATCGGAACGGCGGTTTTGGTCTTGATGGGGTGCGGGAGCGCGGTTTTCCTCGGCGCGTCTGCGCCCGGCGGGCATCTCGCGGTCGCGTTCGCGTTTGGCCTTTCGATCGTCGCGATGGCCTATGTGATCGGGAACATTTCCGGCTGCCACATCAATCCCGCCGTTTCACTCGCGATGCTGATCGGCAAAAAGCTGAGCCCGGCCGATTTTGTCGGGTATGTCGCGGCACAGCTTCTCGGCGCGCTGGCCGGGGCGGGCATCTTAAAGTTTCTGGCCTCGGTCTATGCGCCCGGCGACCAGACCGGCGCGCTCGGGTCCAACGGCTTTGGCGCCGTGGGCATGGGCGGCGCGATTGTCGTGGAGATCGTGCTGACGTTTATTTTTATCTTCACGATCTTGGGCGTCACTTCCGACGCAAGCAAATCCGGAGTCGCGGGGATCGTGATCGGCCTTACCCTCACATTTGTCCACATCGTCGGAATCCCGCTGACCGGGACCTCCGTCAACCCCGCGCGCAGCTTCGGCCCGGCGCTTTTTACGGGCGGCGCTTCCCTTTCGCAGCTCTGGGTCTTCATCGTCGCGCCGCTGCTTGGCGCGGCGGCAGCCGCGGTCGTTTATCAATGGATTTCCGCAAAAGAGGCTTAAACGGCGGATTGTTTGCCGCGTTTTAAAACATCATTACGACAAAAGGAGGCTCGCGTATGCAGGCGACAAATTTGGACAGGGATTGGCTTTTTTCGGTGCAGGACCCGCTGAGTCTCCGCATGGACGAGGGGACACCGGTCGATCTGCCGCATGATTACAGCGTCGGGCTGCGGATGGACCCGAACGCGCACGGGACGGCAAGCAACGCGTATTTGCCGGGCGGAGTCATTGAGTACCATAAAAAACTGGACCTCCCCGCGGGACGGCGGCGCTATATCGTCGAATTTGAAGGCGTCTATCACAACGCGGTCGTAAAACTGAACGGCAATATCGTCGGAAAACGCCCTTACGGCTACACGGGCTTTTTTTGCGACCTCACAGGCTGCGCGCGCTGCGACGGCGGCGACGAGCTTGTGGTCAGCGTGAACAACAGCGACATGCCGAACACGCGCTGGTACAGCGGTATGGGGATTTATCGCCATGTGCGGCTCCTGTATGGGCCGGACGTCTATGTTGCGCCTTGGGGGATCAGTGTGACGACGCCCGAAATACGGGCCGCATCCGACGCGCATGGGTATGAGGCCGTCGTCGCGGTTGAGACGACACTCGCCTTTGAAGACGGCGCGCCGACGAACGGACTGGCGCTGGAGCAGAGACTTCTGGACGCGAGCGGCACTGCGGTGGCAAAGCACAGCGAAACCGTCGATCCGGCGGCGGGCGGCTGCCACCCCGCGGCGGCAGTCGCGGCGGGGCCGGCGGGGACTGCGATGGCAGCTGCGAAGGCTGCAAATGCTGCGGGGGCTGCGGAGACGACCGGTTTTGTCTCGTGGGATACGGCGGAGGCAGCCGGATTTTCCGCGTGGGAGGCGGAAGCCGCGGGAGGGACCCCTGTCCAGATCGCCCCGATAAAGCAGAGACTTGCGCTCGCGGCGGCGGAGCTCTGGTCCCCCGAGCGCCCCTATCTTTACACGCTCGTCACAACGGTCAGTCGTCACGGGACCGTACTCGACGAGCAGCGGACGCGCGTTGGAGTTCGCTCCGTGTCGGTAAACGCGCGCGAGGGCTTTTGCCTGAACGGGGTCTCGCGCAAAATGAAAGGCGGCTGCGTCCACCACGACTGCGGGCCGCTCGGCGCGGCGGCGTATGACGACGCGGAATACCGCAAGGTCGCCCTCTTAAAACAGAGTGGTTTTGACGCCGTGCGCTGCGCGCACAATCCCCCTTCCCCGGCGTTTCTCGACGCGTGCGACGAGCTTGGCCTGCTCGTAATAGACGAGGCGTTCGACTGCTGGGGCGTGTCAAAAATGGCGAACGACTACCACGCGCATTTTGAAAGCGAGTGGAAGCGCGACCTCGCCGCCATGCTGCTGCGCGACCGCAATCACCCGAGTGTCGTGATCTGGTCCACGGGCAATGAAATCCCGGAGCGCGACGGTTCCTCCGGCGGCTATCGTCTTGCCCGCGAGCTCGCGGCTTTCGTCCGGCAATATGATACAACGCGCCCGGTCACAAACGCGCTCTGCGAACTCTGGGAAAAAGACGGCCCGCGGGACTGGGCGGCGCTCACGGCGCCGTTTGCGGAGCCACTCGACATCGTGGGCTACAACTACCTCGTCGACCGCTACGAGCCGGACGGAAAGGCGTACCCCGAGCGTGTCATTTGCGGTACGGAGACCTTTCCAAAGGACGCTTTTGACTATTGGGAGGCGACGCTGCGCCATCCTTATGTGATCGGGGATTTTGTGTGGACGTCGCTCGACTACCTCGGCGAGGCGGGTATCGGGCGCGTGAAGCGCGGCGCGGAGGACTCCGCCGAAACCCAATTTCTCGGCAGATACCCCTATTCCCACGCGAACTGCGGCGACATTGACATCTGCGGCGATAAAAGGCCGCAATCCTATTACCGCGACTGCGTTTGGGGCGAATCGAAGCGCCCGTACATCGCGGTGCATGACCCCGCCTGTTACGGGGACCCGGGCGAGTTGACGCGCTGGGGCTGGCCCGAGGTGTACCCCGTGTGGAATTGGCCGGGGCGGGAGGGGCGGCCCGTTGAGATTGACGTCTACTGCGCGGACGAGGAAACGGAGCTCCTGCTGAACGGCAGGAGCCTTGGGAAAAAACCTGCGGGCAAGAAAAGCCGCTATCTTGCGACATTTACCTGCGCCTATGAGCCGGGCGAGCTCGTCGCGGTCGCGTATTCCGGCGGTCGGGAGACGGGCCGCACGGCGCTTGTCACGGCGGCAGCCCCCGCCCGCCTTGTTTTGGAGGCCGACCGGCATTATGCGCGGTCCAAGGGCTCTGCGGATGCCTTGGACTCCGCGGAGCCTTCGCGCGCCGCGTTAGAAGCGCGCTTTGGCGCGCTCGCCTACATCAAAATCCTCGCGCAGGACGCGGCGGGCAACCTTGCGTCACAGGCGGAGACCTCCGTGACGCTGCGTGTCGAAGGGCCCGCGCGGCTCCTTGCGCTCGCAAGCGGCGACCCCCGCTCGGACGAGCCTTACTCCGCGCAAAGCCGCAAACTCTACTTGGGGCGCGCGACCGCCGTCGTCCGCGCGGACGGGGCCGAGGGCGAGGTGCGGGTCTGCGCGGAAGCGCCGGGGCTCGCGTCGGCGCAGCTCGTGATCCCGATCCGCGGCGCCGGGCAAGTCTAAACCGCGCGGCACATGAAAAGGTCCTGCCAACTTTGTTGCAAAAGGAGTCGTTATCTATGACTGAAAGAGTTATGAATGTGACCGCAGTTCAATCGTACTTGGTAAATGTTCTCCATACGAACAAGGTTAAGGTGCGCGAAGTCAATCAAGTGATAACGATTGAGTCCGCAGAAGAAATAGTCGCTGCAAATGGTAAAAAATATAGCTGCCCGTTCTTGGGCACGGCAAAAGGCGGCTCATTGACCGTTGATAAGTTTCTTGAAATGAAACAGGAGGAAAAGGAGCTGGAACTCGAAAATGAAAAGCGCT
>JAITSR010000268.1 GCA_031287655.1 Clostridiales bacterium | reverse complement strand
GTCGTCGTCGCGAACGCAAAGCGCGTGCTGAACCGCGCGTGGGCGATACTGGACGTTTAGGCAAAAATGGAGGTTACTATGAAAATCGTAATTTTGGACGGATATGTGGAAAACCCGGGCGACCTCAGCTGGCAAGGGCTCGAGGCGCTTGGCGAGCTGGCGGTTTACGACCGCACGCCCTTTGCGGACGAAGCGGAGATTCTGCGCCGGATCGGCGGCGCCGAGGTCGTGCTCACGAACAAAACGCCTCTGACGAAGGCCGTGCTCGACGCGGCCCCGAACCTGAAATTCATCTCGATGCTCTCGACCGGCTACAATGTCGTCGACGCGGAGGCCGCAAAGGCCAAGGGCATTTTGCTTTCCAACATCCCGACCTACGGGACCGCCGCGGTCGGCCAGTTCGCGATCGCGCTCCTGCTCGAGGTCTGCCACCACATCGGCCACCACGACCGCGCCGTCCACGACGGGCGCTGGGAGTCGAGTACGGACTGGTGTTTTTGGGATTACCCTCTGATCGAGCTCGCCGACAAGACGATCGGGATCATCGGGCTCGGCCGGATCGGTCAGGCGACGGCAAAGATCGCCGCCGCGCTCGGCATGACGGTCTTGGCCTACGACACCTATGAGAGCGACGCGGGGAAGGCCGTCGCGCGCTACGTCCCGCTGGACGAGCTGCTCACGCGCTCGGACGTCGTCGCGCTCCACTGCCCGCTGTTCCCCGCGACGGAGGGGATCATCAACAAGGCGAACATCGCGAAGATGAAGGACGGCGTGATCATCATCAACAACTCGCGCGGCCAGCTTGTTGTGGAACGCGACTTGGCAGACGCGCTGAACTCCGGCAAGGTCGCGGCGGCGGGGCTCGACGTCGTGTCGAGCGAACCGATCAAGGGCGACAACCCGCTGCTCGCCGCGAAAAACTGCATCATCACGCCGCACATCTCGTGGGCGCCTAAGGAGAGCCGTCAGCGTCTGATGGACGTCGCGGTCGGCAACGTAAAAGGGTACATGGACGGCAAGCCCGTCAACGTCGTCAACAACTGATACACAGGTGAAAAACAGGCGGGAGCGGCAAAATTGCCGCTCCCGCCTGCTTTTCAAAATACCGTGAAACAACGCAGAAAAAGGGCGCTTAACTGTTGTTGTGAATTTCGCGGAACTGCTCGTGCATTTGCATGAGCGCCGCGATGATCTCCGGGTCGAACTGCGTCCCCGCGCCGTTCCGAATGATCTCGATCGCCTTTTCGTGCGAGAACGGCGGCTTATAGACGCGCGCGCTCACGAGCGCGTCATACACGTCGACGACGGCGAGGATTCGCGCCGAAAGCGGGATTTTCTCGCCCGAGAGCCCGTCGGGGTAGCCCTTGCCATCCCAGCGCTCATGGTGATAGCGGCAGATATCGTAGCAGTAGGTGAGGTACTGCGCGTCGTCCTCGTCCAACATGGACTTGACAATCTCGCTGCCGATCGCGGCGTGCGTCTTGATAATCGCAAATTCCTCCTGCGTGAGCGGCCCCGGCTTTAACAGGATGCTGTCGGGGATGCTGATCTTGCCGATGTCGTGGAGCGGCACGGCCTTGATGATCGTGTCGTGATCCACCTCGTTGATCTTCCGGTTCGGGAAGTCGTTCAGGTAGATGTAGTCGATCAGCGCCTTCGTGAGATCGCTCGTGCGCTTGACATGATGGCCGGATTCGAGGTCGCGGTATTCGATGATGTTCGCCATCGTCTCAAGGATTTTCTCCTTCGTGCGGACGAGTTCGGCCGTCTTGATCTTCACCATCTCCTCGAGGCTCTCGCTGTAATTTCGCAGCTTTAAGTGGTTTTCAACGCGGACCTTCACGACCTCCGGGTTAAAAGGCTTTGAGATATAGTCGACCGCGCCGAGGCTCAGGCCCTTGCTCTCATTGGTCTCAGAGTCCGCGGCCGTGATGAACAGGACGGGGATTTTAGCCGTGAGCGGGTTGCCCTTCATGAGTTCCAGCACTTCATAGCCGTCCATTTCAGGCATCATGATGTCGAGTAAAACGATAGAGGGCGTCACCTCCGCGGAGAACATCAACGAAATTGCGGTAATCCCGGAGTCCGCCTGCACGATGTGATATTTGTCGTCCAGAATGTCTTCGAGGATAATCCGGTTTGTGTCGATGTCGTCAACGATCAATATAGTGTCTTTGTTCAATGGTATTCCCCCCTGTCAAGAGCCTCAATCAAACCGTCAAGCCTTTCAAACGTTCGGTCAACCGCGGCCGCGTAGCGATCTATGAGTTCATGCGGCATGATCCTGCGTTTTGTCATCGTCTCAATCTGCGTCAGGGCATCCGAAATTTCCGACAGCGAAAGATTCCCGGCAATCCCCATGAGCGTCCGCACAAGATCCCCGATGGCGGAGAGGTCGTTTGCCCTAAGCGCGGCCACAAGCGCGTCAAAAAGCGGATTGTGCCTGATATTGACGAGCATCGCGGCATACAGCTTTTGATTGTTGTGCAGTTTTTGCATGGCCAGACGCAGGTCAATATACGGCAGATAGTCGTTCGGGTCGGGGACTGCGGACGTGCCGCGGCCGACAGACGCGTCCGTCTGCAAGTCTGTGGACATGCCCGGCCGCAAGTCTGTGGACGCGCCCGCCGGTATGTCCGCCGACGTGTCCGCGAAGTTGGCGGACGTGTCCGTCGGCAAATCTACGGACACGCCGATGGGCGAGCGCGCGTTTGACACAAATTCCGCGTCGCCGTCGCCGCCGCCCTTGCGCCGCGCCGCGCCCCCGAGCAGAAACCGGGAGAGGCACTCGATCAGTTTATCCTCCATCACGGGCTTGCGCAAATGCCCGTTCATGCCGACCTGTCGGCATCGCGTGATGTCCTTTTCGAACACCTCCGCCGTCATCGCGAGGATCGGAATCTGTTTTGCCCTTGGATGTCCGAGCGAGCGGATATGGATCGAAGCCTCGTAGCCGTCCATCTCGGGCATGTGCAAATCCATCAGGATCAGGTCGTAGGCCGCGGGACGCCCCTTAAACTTATTGACGGCCTCAAGGCCGTTCGCCGCGTGGTCAAACGCGACGCCCGTGTCCTCCAAGAAAGCGACTAAAATATCGCGGTTGATCTGGATGTCGTCGACCAGTAAAATCAATTTTGATGAAAAATCGGGCGGGCCGCCCACACCGCCGCTTACACCCGCGCCGACGCTTACGCCCGCGCGGCTCCGACGCTCCGGCAGTCCGACGATCTCATTGATCCGATCGACGATACTCGACGCGAACAGGGGCTTGGGCAGGAAGTGGCGGATTCCCGCCTCCGCCGACGCCCGCTCGATCAGGTCCCACTCAATGCCCGCAACCAGCACGATCGCGGCCGCGTCCCCAAAGCGCTTTCTGAACTGCTTTGCGGTCTCGATCCCGTCCATGTGCGGCATCCGCCAGTCGACAAAAAGAATCGTATAGGGCTTATGCGCCCGGAGCGCGCGCTCCATACTTTCAAGCGCCTCAAAGCCGCTCTCCACACATTTAGTCGGCACTTGGCACTCGCGCATCAACAGCTTGAAATATTCGCGCGTATCGGCGTCGTCGTCGGCAAACAGGATGCGCAGAGCCCTGTGCGCTGGGTTCCGGATTTCCATGTTCGCCGCGCCGCCCTCCGCCGTCTCCGTCACGACGCGGAACGTAAATGTGCTGCCCTTTCCCGGCGCGCTCCGCACATCGATGTCCCCGCCGAGCAGCCGCGCGAGGGAGCGGCAAATCGTCAGGCCGAGGCCCAAGCCGCCGTATTTTCGCGACTGCGTGCCGTTCACCTGCTCGAAAGCGTCAAAAAGGCGCGCCTGTTCCGACTCTGATATACCGATCCCGTCGTCCGCCACAGAGAACGAGAGCTCCGCCCTGCCGCCGCCGCGTTTACCCAAAAAAGCCGCTTGCAGCCTGATTTTGCCCCGCGGCGGCGTAAACTTGATCGCGTTTGTCAATAAATGGGTAAGAATCTGGGACAGACGGTGTTCGTCGGAACGGAGCGTCACGGGCACATCCCTGTCGATCACGACCTGCAAGTCTTGCGCCTTCTCATTCGCGAGCGCAGCCACCTCGCCGCAGGTCTCCATCAGCATCCGCTCGAGGTTAAAATCGTCGTGTACCAGTTCGAGCCTGCCGTCCTCCAAACGCGACATGTCCAAAATACCGTTGATGATGCCAAGCAGCTGCTTTGACGCGTCGTCGATTTTCATCAGGCAGTTTTTGATTTTAAACAGGTCGTCCGTCGCGCTCGCAATCCGCGACATGCCCATGATCGCGTTCATCGGCGTCAAAATCTCATGGCTCATCCGGGACATGAAATCGTTCTTCGCCTTGTCGCTCTTTTCCGTGAGCTTTTTGATGTCCGTGATGTCGACGGCGTGCTTGATATGCGCGCGCGGCCCGCCCTCTCCCCAGTCGGCCAACCGCGACGTGTTTCGGTAAAGCCGATGTGTTTTCGGGCTCCACGCCTCCCATGTGACGGCCGCGCCGGGGTCCCCGCGCAGCTTATCGCACGGGCAGAAGACGCAGGGGCCGTCCCCGCCTTCCTGCAGCGCCTCCCAACAGAGCTCGCCTACAAGCCGCCGCGGCGCGTACAGTGCGGACATCGTCTCATTGACATAGAGTATCCGATACGTCTCCGGGTCGGTCACGCATACACAGGCATCTATATTGTCGAGAATCTGGCTCGCTGTCATCGGAGTATTTGTCGTCCCTGTGTCTATTTTATCGTGTTTGTTTTATCGTGTTTGTTTTGTCGTGTTCGCTATGTCATTTTTTGCCGCCGCCGTCTAAATGACCTCGAGATAATTCCGGTCCGGCAGCGGCGGAAACGGTTTTGAGGGCAGCGTCTGATACCAGAATACCACCGACGAGATGTCGTCCCGGAGCGGCAGATAACGTCCCCCCTCGCGCCAGCCGAGCGCCTGAATCGTGACGCGCAGGTTTTCCTGAAAGCGGATCGGGTCCGCGATGTGCCAGCGGTACATGCCAAACCGCTTCTGCGACTGATACAACCGGTCCCGCGGGACTTCATAAAAGCCGGT
>JAITSR010000241.1 GCA_031287655.1 Clostridiales bacterium | reverse complement strand
TGTATCGTTACACTGCCCATAAAATAAACCTCTGTGTAAATCTTACGTCGTGGCGGCGCCACCCGTCCGGCTTCATGCAGTGTAGCACATGAGGCCTTGAAAGGCAATACATTTTGTTTGTGATTTGTTTGTGGTTGGTGTGCGGCACGGTTCGTGCGGTTCGTTGAATTGTCGCGCGGCGCGTGATAGGATAGGTCAATCAGCGCGGCGCGACGCCGCGACATGGAAAAATAAACGGGGATTTTAGGGGTGAGGGCGGATGGCGCGGCAAAAGACGATTTATGTGTGTCAGGAGTGCGGCTACAGCACTTCGGGGTGGCTCGGGAAATGCCCCTCCTGCAACAGCTGGGGGTCGTTTTCTGAGGAAGCCTCGGACGCGGCGGGGCAGAAGCAGCCGGTGGGGGCGGGCGGCAGGTCAAATGCCGCGGCGGTTGGCGTCAAGGCGCTCAGGCTGCGGGAGATCGACGCCTCGGGCGGGGAGGACCGCTTCCAAACGGGGATCGGGGAATTTGACCGCGTACTCGGCGGCGGGCTCGTGAAGGGTTCGCTCGTGCTCGTCGGGGGCGACCCCGGGATCGGAAAGTCCACGCTGCTGCTTCAGATGTGCGCGACGATCCGGCTCGACGAGACGCCCGACGCGGCGTCGCTCCCAAAGGCCCCGGCCGGGGCGGCGACGCCTCAAAAAAAAGCGGCGCCGCCCCCAAAAGCTCCGTCGCCGCGCCAGTCGGCCCCCGCCTCCACGATCCTTTATGTCTCGGGCGAGGAATCCGCGCGCCAGCTGAAAATGCGCGCGGCGCGCCTCGGCGTGAGCGGCGAGACGCTGCTCGTCGCCGCCGAGAACCGCCTCTCTGGAATTTTGAGCCTGATCGACGACTACGTGCCCAAGGTCGTGATCGTCGACTCGATCCAGACGATGTACAACGAGGAACTGAACACGACGCCGGGCAGCGTCGGACAGATTCGGGACGTGACGATGTCACTGATGCGCGTCGCGAAAGCCTCCGGCGTCTCATTCTTCATCGTCGGGCATGTGACGAAGGAGGGCGCGATCGCGGGGCCTAAAGTGCTCGAGCACATGGTCGACACGGTGCTCTATTTTGAGGGGGAGCGCAGCGCGGGCCTGCGAATCCTGCGCGCGGCCAAGAACCGCTTCGGTTCCACAAATGAGATCGGCATTTTTGACATGGCCGACGGCGGCCTCGTCGAGGTCGAGAACCCGTCCGCGGTCATGCTGAGCGAGCGGCCCCGCGGCGTCTCCGGCTCGGTCGTCGTGCCGAGTATTGAGGGTACGCGCCCGATGCTCGTTGAAATTCAGGCGCTCGCGTCGCGCACGGGCGCGCAGAACCCGCGGCGCATGGCGACGGGCGTCGACTTCAACCGGATGACGCTGATGGTCGCGATCTTAGAAAAGCGGCTCGGGCTAAAGCTGTTCGACTGCGACGTCTATGTGAACGTGACGGGCGGCCTTCGGCTCTACGAACCGGCCTGTGACCTCGGAATTATCGCCGCGGTCGCGTCGAGCTTTCGGGACAAGGCTTTTGATCCGGACACCGCGATGATCGGCGAGGTCGGGCTGACCGGAGAAATCCGGAGCGTCGACCAGATCGAAAAGCGGCTGAACGAGGCGCGGCGGCTCGGCTTTCTGCGCTGCATCGTGCCCGAGGGCAACGTCTCCGGCGGCGGCCGTTTGCGCTCGCGCGCGCTCGAGACCGGGGGCCTTGAGCTGATCCCGGCCCGGCATATCGTCAAAGTTTTTGACTTGTGGATATGACCGGATTAGGCTATACTGTGAGCATATTCACAAAATTCATCGTTTGACGGAACGAACGGTTCATCATGGTATAGGAGGATTTTTCGTGGGCAATCAGGAACAGTGTGAAAATCAGGGAAAAAGCGGCGACCCCAAAAAGACGTTTTATGTGACGACGCCGATCTACTATCCGAGCGACAAGCTGCACATCGGCCATTCCTACTGCACGGTCGCCGCGGACGCGATCGCCCGGTACAAGCGGCTGCGCGGTTTCGACGTACGCTTTTTGACGGGCACGGACGAGCACGGACTGAAAATCCAACAGATCGCCGCGCAGCGGGGCGTATCGCCGAAGGAATATGTCGACGGCATCGTCGAGGGGATCAAAAAGCTGTGGGGGCTGCTTGGAATTTCAAACGACGCGTTTATCCGCACGACGGACGAGCGGCACCGCGTCGGCGTTCAACGCATTTTTCAAAAATTGTACGATCAGGGCGACATCTACAAGGGCGAATACGAGGGCTGGTACTGCGTCCCCTGCGAGTCGTACTGGACGAAAACGCAGCTGACGGATGACGGCAAATGCCCGGACTGCGGGCGCGACGTTGAACTCACGAAGGAGGAGAGCTATTTTTTCCGGCTTTCCAAATATCAGGACAGGCTGATCCGGCACATCGAGGAAAACCCGGAGTTCATTCAGCCGGTCACGCGCCAAAATGAAATGCTGAACAACTTCCTAAAGCCCGGGCTCGAGGATTTGAGCGTGTCCCGCACGTCGCTCGACTGGGGGATCCGCGTGCCTTTTGACGAGGCGCATGTGATCTATGTGTGGATAGACGCGCTCTCCAACTACATCACGGAGCTGGGCTACGCCGCGGACGGCGGCGACGCGCTCTACAAGACGTACTGGCCGGCGGATCTGCACCTTGTCGGCAAGGAGATTGTCCGGTTCCATACGATCATCTGGCCCGCGATTCTGATGGCGCTCGGCGAGCCTTTGCCAAAGCAGGTCTACGGCCACGGCTGGCTGATCCTCGAGGGCGGCAAGATGTCAAAGTCGAAGGGCAATGTCGTCGACCCCGTGATTCTGGTTGAAAAATACGGCGTCGACGCGATCCGCTTCTTTTTGCTGCGCGAAGTCCCGTTCGGGCTCGACGGCGTTTTTTCCAACGAGGCCCTGATCAGCCGGATCAATTCGGACCTCGCGAACGACCTCGGCAACCTGTTGAGCCGGAGCGTCGCGATGGTGCAGAAGTATTTCGGCGGCGCGCTGCCGCCTGAGCGTAAGGCCGCGGACGTCGACAAAGAGCTGATTGCGTGCGCTCTGGCCGCGTGTACACGCGTTGAAGAGGCGATGGACAAGCTCCAGTTCGGCGGCGCGCTGACCGAAATCTGGCGGCTCGTTTCGCGCACAAATAAATACATCGACGAGACCACCGCGTGGGTGCTCGCGCGCGACGAGGGCAAAAAGGCAAGGCTCGCGGCCGTCCTCTACAATCTGCTCGAAAGCCTGCGGATCATCGGGGTTCTGATCCAGCCGTTTATGACGGAGACGCCCGCGCGCATCTTCGCGCAGCTCGGGCTCGACGCGGGGCTGCTCGCGCGCTGGGACGACGCGAAAACGTGGGGGCTGTACCCCGGCGATGCGAGCGTGGCGCCGGGTCCGATCATCTTTCCGAGGATTGAGATGGAAAAATCCCTGAACGAGCTGGAAGGGCTCGCGAAGACGGACGGGCATGGCGGACAGGGTGGGCAGGAATCGAAAGACGGAAAAGACGAAAAAGACGGAAAAGACGGGAAAGAGGCGTCTGCGCATGACGCTGTTTGATACGCACGCGCACTATGACCACGAGCGCTTTGACGGGGACCGGGACGCGGTGCTCGCGGGGCTTTCGGACTATTGTTATGTCGTCAACGTCGGGAGCGACCTCGCCTCATCCGAGCGGAGCATTGAGCTCGCGCGCAAGTACCCCTTTGTGTGGGCGGCCGCCGGAATCCACCCGCATTGCGCATCGGCCGCGCCGGAGGATTTTGAGGCCGCGTTCACGGCGCTGTTTGCGGACGTCCGGGTCGTCGCCGTCGGGGAGATCGGACTCGACTATCACTACGATTTTTCGCCGAGGGAACGGCAAAAAGAGGTGTTTGCGCGCCAGCTCGCGCTTGCGGGGCGGCTGAAAAAGCCTGTCGTGATCCATGACCGCGAAGCCCACGCGGACGTGCTGGACATCGCGCGGGCGCACCGGGACGACTTTTGCGGCGGGGAGTTCCACAGTTTTTCCGGCGACCGCGCGCTGCTGCGCGACGCGCTTGACCTCGGGTATTACATCGCGTTTGGCGGCATGCTCACATTCAAAAAATCGTTCGCGCTCGCCGAGGCCGCCGTATACGTCCCGCCGGACAGGCTCCTGATCGAGACGGACTGCCCGTACCTCGCGCCCGAGCCATATCGCGGTCAGCGCACCGACGCCCCGCGGGTCGGTTTGGTTGCGGCGCGGCTCGCGGAGCTGCGCCGCGCGGACGCGGAGGAAATTGCGCGTCTGACCTGTGAGAACGCGAA
>JAITSR010000229.1 GCA_031287655.1 Clostridiales bacterium | reverse complement strand
CGGCGCTCGCGCCGACCGGGCCGCTGCCCGCGCCGACAGCGCCGACGTCCTCCGGCGCGGTGTCGATCAGGGAGCCGTCGACGATGATCAGGCCGCCGTCCGTGACGAGTTGGGCGTATTTTTCGAGCGAGGGCTTGTTCATCGCGATCAGCGTCGTCGCGCTGTTCAGGAGCGGCGAGCCGATCGGCGCGTCGGACAGGATCACATGGCAATACGCCGTGCCGCCGCGCATCTCAGGTCCATAGGAGGGCAGCCACGAGACGTTCATGCCCTCGTCCATTCCGGCCTGCGCGAGGATGCGCCCGATCGACAAAATCCCTTGACCGCCAAAGCCTGCGATAATGATCCCCTGATACCTCATCGGCCCACCTCCGGATTCAGGTCTTTGCCTTTGAACACGCCGAGCGGATAGCGCGGCATCATGTTGTCCTCGAGCCATTTCATCGACTCCAGCGGCGAGAGGCCCCAGTTCGTCGGGCAGGTCGAAAGCACTTCGACGATCGAGAAGCCGAGCCCCGCCTTTTGTACGAGGAACGCCTTTTTGATTGCGCGCTTTGCCGCGTTGATATTTTTGACGTTATCCGAGGAGACGCGCTCGATGTACGCGGGTCCGTCGAGTGTCGCCAGCAGCTCGCAGACGTTGATCGGGTAGCCCTGCGTTTCGGCGTCGCGGCCGGAGGGCGAGGTCGTCGTGACTTGGCCGACGAGCGTCGTCGGGGCCATCTGGCCGGAGGTCATGCCATAGATCGCGTTGTTCACAAAGATTGTGGTTATACGCTCGCCGCGCGCCGCCGCGTGGACGATCTCCGCCGTCCCGATCGCCGCGAGGTCGCCGTCGCCCTGATAGGTGAACACGAATTTGTCCGGGTGGACCCGCTTGATCCCGGTCGCGACCGCCGGGGCGCGCCCGTGCGCCGCCTGCTGCACGTCGCAGTTGAAGTATTCATAGTTGTTGTACGCGCAGCCGACCGGAGCGACGCCGATCGTGTCGCCCTCAATGCCGAGCTCGTCGAGCACTTCGGCGACGAGCCTGTGGATAATGCCGTGCGTGCAGCCGGGACAGAAGTGGAACGGCGTGTCCGTCAGCGCGTGCGGCTTTTTGAATACGGTTTTCATGAGGTCTGCCCTCCCAATATCTCTTTGATTTTCGCGACGATTTCCGCCTGCGTCGGGGCCATGCCGCCTGTCCTGCCGAGGAAGTGGACGGGCTTTTCGCCGTTCACCGCGAGCCGGACGTCCTCGACCATCTGTCCCGCGTTCAGTTCGACGGAGAGGAAGGCCTTCGGCGTCGGGATGTGCGCGCGGATCGCGTCGACGGGGAACGGCCAGAGTGAAATCGGCCGGATCAGACCGACGCGGATTCCCTCTTTTTCCGCGTCGTCTATGACGTTTTTCACGATGCGCGACACCGTGCCAAACGCCGTGATGATTACGTCCGCGCCCTCGCAGCGGTAGGCCTCCGCGCGCGTCTCGCGCTCTTTGATCTCGCGGTACTTGGCTTGGAGCCGGTTGTTGATCGCCTCGAGCCGCTCCGGGACCGTATCGATCGACGTGATGATGTTGCGCTCCCGCGCGAGCTTGGAGCCGGTCGTCGCCCACGGCTTTTCGGTCGTCTCGACATTTTCTGTCCCGAAAAACTCGACGGCCTCCATCATCTGCCCGAGCATCCCGTCGCCCAAAATCATCACGATGTTCCGATAGCGATCCGCGATATTGAACGCCTCGACCGTGAGCTCATAGAGCTCCTGCACGCTGTTCGGCGCGAGCACGACCATGTGGTAGTCGCCGTGGCCCCCGCCCTTTACGGCCTGAAAATAATCCGCCTGCGCGGCGAGGATGCCGCCGAGCCCCGGCCCGCAGCGCATGATGTTCACGATCACGGCCGGGAGTTCCGCGCACGACATATAGGAGATGCACTCCTGCTTTAAGCTGATCCCGGGGCTCGACGACGACGTCATCACGCGCGCGCCCGCGCCGGCCGCCCCGTATACCATATTGATCGCCGCGACCTCGGATTCCGCCTGCACAAACACCCCGCCGATCGCCGGCATCTTTTTTGCCATGTAGTGCGCAATCTCCGTCTGCGGTGTGATCGGATAGCCGAAGTAATGCCGGCATCCCGCGCGCACGGCAGCCTCCGCGATCACCTCGTTGCCCTTCATTAAGTAACGCTCCGCCATGAAATCATATCCTCCTTTGAATCCCTTACCGTTCCACTTCGATTGCGCAATCCGGGCAAATCGTCGCGCAAAAAGCGCAGCCGATACACTTTTCCATGTCCTCGGGCTTGACGAACGCGGGATGGAATCCCTTGGAATTTAAGCGATCACCGTCGTTCGACATGATCCCCTTGGGGCACGCGGTCGTACAGAGCCGACACCCTTTGCACAAATCGTCATAAATCTTCACACTGGCCATAGTCTTTACCTACCTGTTCCATTGATGTGTTTTGCTTGTGAGTAACAATTATAAAGGACAGCGCCCTCAAATGCAAACAAAAGGGCTAAAAAAAAATTATGAAATTTTTAAAAAAACTGTAACACATCCGAAATATTTGTGATATACTATCCGTGATCCAAAAAAAGAGAAAGCGTGGGATGAAAATCAATATGAGATGGCTTGAAATCAATCCTCGTGGCCCGCTTGACGGGACGCTTCGTGTGCAGGGCTCAAAGAACAGTTCTCTTGCGCTGATCGTCGCCGGTTGCTTGGCGGGCGGAGACGTGGTGATTGAGAACGTCCCCGACATTTCCGATATTCATGTGACAAGCGAGCTGCTCCGCTCCACGGGGGCGGAGGTGTCTTTTTCCAATAATACGCTGTGTATCGACCCGACTCAAATCTGCAACTCGATTATCAGCCCCGACAGCTCGCAATGCGTGCGCGTCGCCTATTACTTCCTCGGCGCGCTGCTCGCGCGGCACAAGCGCGTCGCCGTCGGCTATCCCGGCGGGGACCGGATCGGCCCCCGGCCGATCGACCAGCATATCAAGGGGTTAAAGGCGCTCGGCGCGGAGTTTACCTTTTATAATGACTACTACGTCGCGACGGCCGACAGGCTCGTCGGCGGCGACGTCTATTTTGACGTGATCACCTGCGGCGCGACGATCAACATCATGCTCGCGGCCGTGCTCGCGCAGGGCAGGACCGTAATCCACAACGCGGCGCGCGACCCGGAGGTCGTGGACGTCGCGGTGTTCCTCAATAAGATGGGCGCGTACATCACGGGCGCGGGGACCGACACGATCAAGATCAGGGGCGTCGCGGCGCTCGGCGGCTGCGTACACCAGTGCATCCCGGACCGCATCATGTCCGGGGCGCTGCTGATGGCGGCCGGGATCACGCATGGCGGCGTAAAGCTCGTCGGGGCCGAGGTGAACCACCTTGGCGCGTGTCTGGACAAGCTGAGGGAAATCGGGCTTTCGATTACACAGGGGGAGGACGCGATCTCCGCCGGATATGACGGGGGCTTGCGGGCGACGAACCTCACGACGGGCATGTACCCGATGTTCGCGACGGATTTCCAGCAGCCCGCGACGGCGCTGCTCCTTTCCGCGGAGGGCCGGAGCATGGTGACGGAGCTCGTTTACCCGCACCGGTTCAGCCACTGCCACGAGTTGAATTTGATGGGCGCGGGCATTCGGATGCGCCACAACACGGCCTATATCAACGGCGTAAAGACGCTGCGCGGAGCGGACGTCACGGCTACGGACATTCGCTCCGGCATGGCGCTGATCCTCGCGGCGCTGTCCGCGGAGGGCCGGAGCCGCATCTTTGGCGTCGAGCACATCGAGCGCGGCTTTGAGAATGTCGTCGGCTCGTTCCGCTCGCTCGGCGCGGACATCAGGGTCGTCGGGGCGCCGGACGCGGAGGACGGGGCCGACATGGACGGGGCTGACGCGGATGCCGCCGCGGGCGCGGCGGACGGGGCGCATGTGACGGTCGGCAGCTTTGCCGTCTGACATCGCGTCTAACGTCGCCCACGTCTAACGCCGCCCGCGTTGACATGAGCCGTAAAACAATGCTATACTGGGCGCGTCAATGGAGACATCAAGGGGGAAGCCTTGTGTCTCCGATTTTTTGAGCGCGGAAAGTTGGTGAGCCGAATCATATATTATGTTTTGCGGCGGCTGTTGTTTTTGATACCGACGCTGATTTGCGTGATATTCATCGTTTTCCTCATCATGGCATTGATTCCGGGCGACCCGGGGCGCACGCAGCTTGGCTTGGAAGCGCCGCAAGAGGCGGTCGACATGTTCAACCGCGAATTTGGATTGGACAGGCCTTTTTTGACACGTTTTTTCAGTTATATCGGCGGTATTGTTACGAGGCTTGATTTCGGCGTGTCGTACCGCACGCGCAGCCCCGTCGTCTCCGAAATCGCGGGCAAGCTGCCGGTGACGTTCGCGGTCGCGGCCATGTCCGTTGCGGCGGCGGTGCTGTTCGGCGTGCCGCTCGGCGTGCTTTCGGCGATCAAGCGCTCGACGCTCGTGGATACGGGCGTTACCGTACTCGCGCTGTTTTTTTCCGCGATCCCGAGCTTTTGGTTCGGCCTTATGCTGCTGCAGCTGTTCAGCATAACGCTCGCGGTCTTACCGTCACACGGCGTCGAAACGTGGCGCGGATATGTTCTGCCGGTCCTCGCGCTCGCCGTGCCGGGTTCCTCCGGCTTTATCAGGCTCACGCGCGTGACCATGCTCGACGTCGTACATCAGGAATACATCAACACCGCCCGCGCGAAGGGCGCGTCGGAATACGCGGTTATTTGGCGGCACGCGTTCCGAAACGCGGCGCTGCCGCTGATTAACGGCGCGGGGCTGATGTTCGGCGCGCTTTTGGGCGGCGCCGTCATCATAGAAGCCGTGTTCTCGCTTCCCGGCTTGGGGCGGCTGCTCGTCACGGCGATTTCCCAGCGAAACATGCCGATCGTCATGGGCTGCACGATTTTTATGTCGGCCGTGTTTATGGTGATTATCCTTTGCATCGACATCGCATACGCGGCGCTTGACCCGCGCGTGCGCCGCCGGTTTTCGGGAGGTGAACAATCTGGCTGACGTCACAATCGCCGCCGATCAGGCCGACGCGGAGGCGCGGCGCGCGGAAAAGCTGCGGCTGCTGATGCGAAAAAAGCCCAAATACATCGCGGAGGTCTGGCGCGTTTTTTGGAAAAACAAACTGGCCGTCGTCTCGCTTGCCGTCGTGCTGTTCATTTTGCTTGCCGCGCTGTGCGCGCCGCTGATTGTGCCATACAGCGAGGCGATTCGTCAGGACGTGCTCGCAAAGTTTACCCCGCCCGGCGCGGGACATCCGTTCGGCACGGACAATCTGGGGCGCGACGTGTTCTCGCGGATTTTGCACGGGGGGCGCGTATCGATGACGATGGGCGTTATTCCGACGTTCGCATCCCTGCTGCTCGGGATTGTGTTCGGCGGCGCCGCGGTGTATTGCGGCGGCAGGGTCGACAGCGTGGTCATGCGGCTTTGCGACATGCTCAGCTGTATTCCGGGCGTCCTGCTCGCGCTGACGTTCGTCGCGGCGCTCGGACCGGGCCTTGAAAATGTGCTCATCGCCGTCACGATCGCGAGCGTACCGGATTTGACGCGATATGTGCGAAGCGTTATTTTAAACATCGTCGGTCTGGAGTACATCGACGCGGCGCGTTCCTGCGGGGCGGGCGGCGCGCGAATCGTGGCGCGGCATGTGATTCCAAACGCCGCGGGGCCGCTGATACTCAGCGCGGTGTCCAATATCGCGAGCATGATCATGATCGGCGCGGGGCTCAGCTATCTCGGCCTCGGGATTCAGCCGCCGAATCCGGAGTGGGGCAATATGCTGGCCGAAGGGCAGAATTATTTTACGCGCGCGCCGTATCTCATGTTCGCGCCGGGCGTCGTCATACTCGTTGCGGTGCTCGCGTTTAACCTCGTCGGCGACGGTCTGCGCGACGCGCTGGACCCCAAGCTGCGCTAGTCTGTCGGCGCTCGGCCGCGTCCGGTTCGTTTGGCCGCGCGGCAAAACTATTTTTTGGAGGAAAAAATGAGACTGTTAAAAAAATCACTGTCACGGCCGCTGTGCCTGCCGCTGTCGGTCGCGTTCGCGGTCGCGCTCACGCTTATGCTCGCGCTGACGCTCACCTCGTGTACGACGTCCGCGCCGCCCGCGGGCGGACAGGGCGCGGCGGGCGACACGGCCTCGGCGGCGGGCGAACAGGGGACCACGGCGCCCGCGGGCGATACGACGACGCAGCCCGCGTCCGAGCCGTCCGGAAACAACCATAATGACACGCTGCGTTTATCCGTGACGACCACATATTCGGGGATTGACCCGCACTATGTCGCGCAGAACGCGGACTTCATCCTCTGCTCGCTGCTGTATGACAGCTTCTACGAGGTTGACGACCGCATGAACCTCGACCCGCGCCTTGCGACGGGCTATGATGTGAGCGACGACGGACTGACCTACACATATCATCTCAAAAGCGGCGTGAAATGGCAGACGGGCGAGGATTTTACGGCGGCGGACGCCGTTTATTCGATCCGGCGCGCGCAGGAGTCCCCGTACATGGCGGCATACGTCGGACCGATCGCCGACGTTTCCGCGCCGGACGACACGACGGTCGTGATTACGCTTTCTGCGCTCAGCCCGACGTTCTTTGCCGATATTAACCGCGTCCGCTTCCTTGGCGAAGCCGCGACGAAGGATTTTGAGACGGGCTTTGCGGCCGGAATCCCGGGCGGCACGGGTCCGTATACAATCGCGTCGTGGCAGCCGGATCAAAAGGTCGTTTTGAAGCGCAACGCGGCCTTCCACGGAGCGCCCGCGCCGATCGGCACGATTGAGCTGACCGTTTTCGGCGATACGAACGCGGCGACGCGCGCGTTTGAGGCGGGCGAGCTGGACTACGTCTCTGTGTTGTCCTCAGACTATACGCGGCTCGGCGAGACGGGCAAGTATAAGACGTACACCGAGGAAACCGCGTCTGTTGTGTTCATCGCGATGAACAATCAGGTCTCGCCGTTCGATAACCCGCTCGTGCGGCAGGCGGTCGGCTACGCCGTCGACAAAAACAGTATGCTTTACGCGGCCGCGGACGGCTTCGGACGCACCGTGAGCTCTCTGGGGAACCCGGTACTCATGTTCGGCGCGCCGGACGCGGGCGAGATTTTTGAGTATCAGCAGGACATAGAGCGCGCGAAGCAGCTGATTATCGACGCCGGATACCCCGGCGGGCTGACGCTCACAGAGCCGATCCTCACGATGGCGACGGACGAATTTTCGATTCCGGCGCAGGTGCTTCAGGCGCAGCTCGCGGAGATCGGCGTGACGGTCGAGGTCCAAACGTCGGAGCAATCCGCGCTCGTATCGAATCTGATCCTTGGCAATTACACGCTCGCGTCGATGGCCCTGACGCTCGATACGGACGCGTCCGCGCTCGCGATGGCGTACACAACCGGCGGCATTGACGCGCTGAACATGGCGCGCTATTCAAACCCGCGCGTCGATGAGCTGTTCGAGCTTGCCGCGCAGACATTGGATCAAAGCGCGCGCAAAGCCTACTTCACGGAGGCGTTCGACATCGCGTCCAAGGACGCGGCCTACATGCCGCTGTATTCCATCAACGTGCTGACGGCGACGGATAAGGATTTGGATTCCTCGATTTACACGACGTACTACTACTGGAGCTGGAACTGATACGATTTATTGGGCTCGGCGCGGAGGGGGTGACGGACGTCGGGACAGAGAACCTTTTAGAGGTCTCCGGCTTGCGGGTGCAGTTTGCCGCTTCCGGCGGGAAAGCGCTGCGCGCGGTGGACGGCGTCTCCTTTCATGTAAAACGCGGCGAGACGCTTGGCATTGTAGGTGAATCCGGCTGCGGCAAGAGCGTCGCGTGCATGTCGATCCTAAAGCTGGTTCCGGGCGCGAAATACGCGGGCGGGCGGGCGCTGTTCGACGGGCATGACACGCTTCAGATGAATGAAAAGCGGCTGCGCGCTCTGCGCGGCGCGCGCGTCGCGATGATATTTCAGGAGCCGATGGCCGCGCTGAACCCCGTACACACGATCGGGCAGCAGATATGCGAGGCGATACGGCTGCATTTGCCGCTGTCGGGGGCGGAGGCGCGCGCGCTCGCGACGGAGACGCTGCGGCAGGTGCGCGTGCCGGACGCGGAACGCGTGTTCAACAGTTACCCGTTCAGCCTGTCGGGCGGTCTGCGTCAGCGCGCGATGATCGCGATGGCGCTCGTGTGCAAGCCGGATTTGCTGATCGCGGACGAGCCGACGACGGCGCTGGATGTGACGATTCAATCACAGATCATGGCGCTGATCCGCCGCCTGCGCGAGCAGACGGGTATGGCGGTGATCCTGATCTCGCACGACCTCGGGCTGATCTCCGAGAGCGCGGACGACATTTTGGTCATGTACGCCGGGCGCGTGTGCGAGTACGCCCCGGCGGACGAACTTGTGAACAACCCGCTGCATCCGTACACACTGGGGTTGATTCAGTCGCGCCCGTCGGGCATAGGCGTGGGCGCGGGTATGAGCGCGGACGCAAGCGCGGGCGGCCGGCTGCGGACGATCCCCGGCAACGTGCCGTCGATAGAGGAGCGCCCCGCGGGCTGCCCATTCCACCCGCGCTGCGAGCGAGCCTCGGAGCGCTGCGCGGCGGAGGTCCCGCCCGAAACGGCGCCGGTGGCCGGGCATACGGTTTCGTGCTGGCTGTACGCGGAAGAAATGTAAATTGTGAACAAGTAAACCGCTGATCAATTTCAATAAATGGTGAGACAATGAAAAAACGCGAACCATTGGAAGAAAAGTTCCGCAGGCTGGAGCGGATGTTTGAGCGCGGCGGGCGCGCCGCCGAGGCGCGCTTTGAGTCGCTTGAGCGCAAGCTCGACGAGAAAGCGCAGAACCTCGACGAAAAGGCGCATAACCTTGAGCGCAAGCTCGACGAGAAAGCGCAGAAACTCGATGAGAAGGCGCGGCAGCTCGATCGGTTCTTTGAGGACTTTGACCCGGAGCGGGTGATTTTGCAGGCATCCGGGATCAAAAAGTATTTCGCGCGCCGGGGCGGGCGCAGAGGGGGCGGCGAGATTCTGCGCGCCGTGGACGGCGTTGATTTGTCGGTCGCGCGCGGAGAGACGCTCGGCATCGTCGGCGAGTCCGGCTGCGGCAAGTCTACGGCGGCGCGCGTTATGATCGGCCTCATGCGCCCGACCGAGGGTACGGTGACGCTGGACGGCGGCGACCTGTTCGCGCGCGAAACGCGCCGTGAGACGCGGCGGCGCACGAGCATGGTGTTTCAGGACCCGTTTGGCTCGCTCGACCCGCGTATGACCGTCGCCGACATCGTCGGCGAGCCGCTTTTGGCGCAGCGTATCGCCGTAAACCGGGGCGACAGGCTGCTGCGCTCGCTTGAAATGTCAGAGGCGTGCGGGTTAAAAGCGGATGATTTGTTCAAATTCCCGCATCAGTTCTCGGGCGGGCAGAGGCAGCGCATTTGCATTGCGCGCGCGCTTGTGGCGGGGCCGGACGTGGTCGTGTGCGACGAGGCCGTCTCCGCGCTCGATGTGTCGATTCAGGCGCAGATCATCAATTTGCTGTGTGATTTGCGTCGGCAGCGCGGGCTGACGTATGTGTTCATCTCGCATGACTTGGAAGTGGTGCGCTTTATCGCGGATCGGGTTGCGGTGATGTACCTTGGGCGGGTCGTCGAAATGGCGCGAAAAGACGCGCTGTTCTCCGCGCCGCGCCATCCCTATACGCGCATACTGCTTGAGTCCGCGCCGGTGTTTGGGCGAAAGCGCCCTGCGGCTGAATCGGACGGCGCGGCGTCGGAGCTTCCCGCGACAGAGCTTACGGCGGAGGAACTTTCCGTCGGCTGCCGTTTCCGCAACCGCTGCCCGTCCGCGAGGCGGGAGTGCGCCGTTGAGGGGCCGGTCCTGCGCGATCTCGAAAAAAATCACGCGGTCGCCTGCCATTTATACGGATAGACGACCGCGCGGCGCCGCCGCGAGATCAAGACGTCACAGGGTGTCCGAGTTTTCCGAAAAAACGAAAGAATGGAAGGGGTCAAATCGAACATGGACGGGCTTCATGGATTTGCAGAACAGGCGGAGCGCAATCTGGCGCTGTTCGGACACGCGGGGATGGTTGTATCCGTTGTGTCCGGCGAGAAAACCGTGCTGGAGAGCTTTGGCTTTCGCGACGCGGAGCAGCGGCTCGCCCCGGACGCAGACACGCTGTTTCCGATCGGCTCTGCGACAAAATCGTTCACGGCGGCGGCGCTTATGCTGCTTTCGCGGCGCGGGCAGCTGGACATAGACGCGCCGATACGCCGGTATCTGCCGGAGCTTTTATTTTTCGACCCGGACGCGTCGGCCCACGCCACGGCGCGCGATTTGTTGTGCCATCGCACGGGCCTTGCGCGCCACGACATGCTGTGGGTGCTGCGTCCGCATATCACGCGGCGGGAACTGGTCGCCTCGATACGCGCGCTTTTGCCTTCGGCCCCGTTCCGCGCGCGGTATCAATACAGCAACTTGATGTTCGCCTGTCTCGGGCGGCTCGTCGAGGTCATAGACGGACGGACATGGGAGAATTTTGTGCGCGATGAAATTTTCGCGCCGCTCAACATGCGCTCGGCGACGTTCAATGTGGACGACATGGTCGCATACGGCGACTTCGCGCTCCCGTATGTGCGCGACCGCAAGTCCGGCGCGCTGAACAACGTGCCGTTTTCGCGGCTCGGCGGCATGGCCCCGGCCGGCGCGATCAACGCGAGCGCGCGCGAAATGGCGCATTGGACGCGCTGTCTTTTATCGGAGGGCAGCTTTGACGGGCGCGAGATTTTGTCCGGCACGCGGGAAATGCGTACGCCGCAAATGCCGGCGCCGTCGGAGCTGTTCACGTTCCCGGAGCTGCGCGGCGCGAGTTACGCGCTGGGGTGGGAGGTCGAGAGCTTTCGCGGATACACGCTCGTGTCGCACGGCGGCAACGTCTCCGGCGGGAGCGCGCTCGTCGCGTACATGCCGGAGCTCGGCTTTGGTGTGAACGTCATGGTGAACACGGGCTCAAGCCTTTTGACTTACGCGACGGCGTATGACGCGCTTGACCGGCTGATGGGCTTTGCGGAGACGAAGGACTGGGGGGCGGAGCTCTTTGCCGTGACCGACCGCCTGTACGCGCTGACGGATGCGGCCGTCGGCTCGCCGCAGGCCGCGCGCGGGGCAAAAACGGCGCGCGCGGCGGCGGAGTTCGCGGGTCTGTACCGCCATCCGGCTTACGGCGCCGTCGCCGTCACGGCGGACGGCGGGAAGCTGTCCGCAAGGCTCGGCCAGCGCGCGGCGCCGTTGGAGAACGTACACTACGACGTGTTCGCGGCGGAGATTGATCTGGGATACCTGACCGCGCCGACGACGCTGTCATTCCAGACCGGACTGGACGGCGGTATCGAGGCGGTCGAACTGCCGTTGGAAGGCGCGGTCGCGCCGATCGTGTTCAAACGCGATAAAGTATGAGTAGGCTTTTTCAATAAAGTATGAGTGTGCTTTGCTAATAAAGCGGGAAAGGATGAAACATATGTCTGAGCAATTCAGTAAGCAGGTGGAGGAGATCGCCCTGCGGGGTTTGGCGCTCATGCGCGTCCCGGGTGTCGCCGTCGCCGTTGTGAAGGATGGCGAGACGATCCTCGCCGAGGGTTATGGGCTCGCGAATATTGAGGCGGCGGAGAACATGACGGCGGAGCATGTGATGCCGATCGGCTCGTCGTCAAAGGCGTTCACGGCGACCGGCGCGGCGATGCTCGTGTCGGAGGGGAAGCTGGCGCTTGATACGCCTGTGCGCGCTTATATGCCGCGCTTTTCACTGTCCGACCCTGTCGCGGCGCAGTCGGCGACGACGCGCGACTTGCTGTGCCACCGTACCGGCCTGCCGCGCCATGATCTCTTGTGGATCACATGGCCGGATGTGGAGCGCGACGAGCTGATGTTTGAGCGTTTGCCGCATCTGGGCGCGTCGGCGCCGTTCCGCTCGATTTGGCAGTATAACAACCACATGTTCGGCGTTGCGGGCAGGCTCATTGCGGAGCTCACAGGGAAGTCTTGGGAGACGTTTACGCGCGAACGGCTGTTCGCCCCGCTCGGTATGCGAAAGAGTTCTTTTTGGCAGGATGCGCCGGACGGGGAGCAAAAATACGCGACGCTGTATAAAGAGAAGGACGGCGCGGCCGCGCCGTGCGCGACGGAGTGCGTTCCGGCTGTCGGCCCGGCGGGCGCGATTCGCTCGACGGTAAACGACATGGCGCGGTGGCTGAAATTCAACCTCGCGCGCGGCAAGTTCGACAATACCGAGCTTCTGAGCGAAGCCGCGTTCGCGGAACTGTGGACGCCGAATATCCCGTACAAGCTCTTTCCGTTTGAGGTGGAGCAGGTGCGGAGGATCGGTTACGCGCTGGGCTGGTTCGTCGACAGCTATCGCGGCGAGCTGCGCGTAGACCACGGGGGCAACGTCTCCGGGTCGACGACGCTCGTCTCCATGCTGCCGGAGAAGAACATCGGCGTCGTCGTGCTCACGAACGCCGACAGCAACGTTCTGACCTACGCGCTCGTCTCCGCGATACAGGACATTTTGCTCGGCAAGCCAAACGAGACGGACTGGCTGAATTTCTATCAGGATAAATATGACGAGATGAAGCGCAAAAGCGACGAGGACATCGCAAAACTTCTCGGGGAAAAGCTGCCGGACAAGCCTGCGACGCACGCGCTCGACGAGTACGCCGGGATTTATGCGAATCCGGGATACGGCAAGATCAGGGTCTTTGCCGACGCCGGGCTTAACGTGGACATGCACGGCAATATTTTCCCGTTGGAGCACCGGCACTATGACATTTTCAGCGTGAAAATTCACGATGTGCCGATCCCCGTCTCATTTAAGACGGCGGTGGACGGTTCGATCGAGGCGATTTCGATCCAGCTGGAGTTGTCGCTGCCGGAGCCGATCGTATACAAACGCGCGGCGCCCGCGGCCTCGGAAGCGGCCGCGCCGGAGAAAACCACGTCGGAAGCCGCGGCATCGGAGGAACCCTAATGAAAATAACACGCGTACATGCAAAAATGGTCAAAGTACCGCTCGCAAAACCGTTCGTGGTCTCGCTCGGGACGATCTATGACTGCGAGTCGGTATTTGTGAAAATCGAGACGGACGCCGGTATCACGGGCTTTGGCGAAGGCGCGGGCTTCGGCTTTGTAACCGGCGAGACAAACGAGTCCGTGCTCGGCGCGATACGGCTGTTTGAGCCGCTGCTCACCGGGCAAAACCCGTTTGCGATCGAGCATATCCACCGCGCGATGGATGAGAAAATGCGCGGAAACGGCTCGGCAAAGGCGGCAATTGACATTGCGCTGTACGACATTATGTCAAAGGCTGCGAACCTGCCGCTGTATCAGTTTCTGGGCGGCGTAAAGAACCGCGTCGAGATCGACATGACGATCGGGATCGGCGCGCCGGTCGAGATGGCGGAGCGGGCTGCGGAGCTTTCGCGCGAGGGATTCCGCGAGATCAAGGTCAAGGCCGGAGCCAACCCCGCGGACGACGCCGAGGCGATGCGCCTGATTCGCGCGGCGGCGCCGGCCGTACACATAAAGGTCGACGCAAATCAGGGCTGGAATGTCTCCACGGCGTTGACCATGCTGCGCGAATATGAAAAATACGGCGTGGAGGCCGTGGAGCAGCCCGTGCCGTATTGGGACATCGACGGTCTTGCTGCGGTGCGCGCCCGCTCGCCGATCCCGATTATGGCGGACGAAAGCTGCTTTACGCCGCAGGACGCGTCCGCGATTGTGCGGCGCGGCGCGGCGGACATCATCAACATCAAGCTGATGAAGTGCGGCGGACTCTACCGCGCCGCGCAAATCAACGCGATCGCGGAGGCCGCCGGAGTGCGCTGTATGCTCGGCTGTATGCTAGAGAGCAGGCTTGCGATCGCGGCCGCCGCGGCGTTTGTCGCGTCGCGTCCGAACGTTTTGTTTGCGGACTTGGACAGCTTCAACGATTTTGACGACGCGGCCTTTGTCACGCGCTCGTTTGACTACGCGACGCCGTGGATAACGCTGCCGGACGCGCCGGGCATCGGCGTGGAAATTGAGTTTTAGCGAACCGGAGGGGAGAGTACAGAGTTTTATTATGCAAGTTCAATATACTCAATATATTTTCGCCTAAATTTTGCTATCGTCGTTATTATGTCTTCACGAGGAAAGTACTCGTAAATGACGCCAGCATTTTTTGCTGCAATGTGTGCGCTGAAAAACACACGGTCCTCTAAATAATATATTTGGCCGATTCGTCCATCCAGAAATTGTTTTTCTGCCTGTGTCAATGACAGGATGCGGCGTGCGTGCGCGCTAGCCTTTCCTTCC
>JAITSR010000227.1 GCA_031287655.1 Clostridiales bacterium | reverse complement strand
CCGTCGATCGCCCTACTCACTCGACTGCACCGAATGGCAACGTGACCCGTGGAAAAGAAAAATCATTGAGGAAATCCACGCGGCGGCAACAGTCTTTGAAGCAGGGAAACCAGAATCATCCCTATGCTAAAATATACCCGTTGTCCCCCTTGCCCGAACCGCGCTTGACAATCATTCCTTCATTCACCATTTCGCGGATAATTGTATACGCCCGCGTCTGTTTTACGGAGAGAACCTCTTGCGCAATCTCATTGGTTATGAAGGTGTTGCTTCGCAGATAATCCAGTAAAACCTTATGCTGCGGCTTGGCTTGATGAGCCGCCCGGAGCGGCCTTGCGTAGTTCATGTTAGGCAAGGTCAGCATAAACGCGCCGTGTGTCGCGGTGATTTCGGGCTTTGCCTCAAGATTCTCATAAAACTGCATAATGAGCCGCAAGCCCGTACCGTACGCCTCGATGTGCTTTAGGCGGTAAAAGACGTTTGCCAAATTCTCGTTGCGCGGCTGTGAAATGCCCAAAAACAAGTCCTCTGTCCGCAGGCCGGGCATTAGGCCGCCCAGCGACACAAACTCAATGCGGTCGTCGTATATATTGACTATGATACTGCCTGAAAAGCCGTAATCACGGTGAATAAGCGCGTTCAAGATGGCTTCGCGCAGGGCAATCTCCGGATAATCGTACTGCTCTACGCGGTCAAGCCCAAAAAGAGAGGCGGCGAGATTGTTGGACAGGCTCAGAAAATCAAAAGCGGAGCGCATTTGTCGGAAAACGGAACCCTCTATCTCCTTTCGCGTCTTAAACTCGCCCTTCTTCGTTCTGTTAAATACGGCAAACTTAACTGTGTGAGCGCATTGGTCGGACAGCAGCAAGCCCAAATTGGTGTACAAACCGTCCGCGCCAATGATACCAAGCGTTCGCATTTGGCTTTCGCCAAACGCCACGTTACAGCGGGAAAATTCCTCGGCGGCGTCTCTGAATGTCAATTCTTGTATCAGCGAACGGGCGGCTTCAAACTTGTCGCCATCGGTCAGTTTAATCATCTCGCGGATCTGATCAAAGCTGGCGGGAACACTGGACGCGCCTTGCCGCACATATACGCCGGAGGGTCTTATGCCTTTATCCGTCAAATAATAGGGCTTGTTGGTTCCCTCCCGCACGGTAATGGCAATGCCGCTCTCATCGGCTTCATAGCCGACAAACATTGTCACGTCGGGCAAAATGCCATCGCGTATGCTATTGGTAAGCTGTGTCAGTGTCCCATTCACATCGCCCGGCGGGTAAGCGCTTCCGTCGTCGTCGCGCCCGACGTAAATCGTTACGCCGTTTGTATTGGCAAAGGCGACAACTTCCTTTTTGATGTCAGGGGTATACTCCCGCTTGAACTCAATATTTCCGCTTTCACGCATTGATTTCACCTTCATTTCACCTTCATTTCACTTTTCCACAATTATATCACCTCATTCCATGATTGTTAAGCGGAATTGTGAAATGAAGATTTTACCGCCGCGCCGCCGCACCGCCGCACCGCCGCGCTCAGCCGCGCTCAGCCAAGTTCACGCACATCAGATTCCCCGGACGATATTGGGGCAAGGGCGGCCCGAGAGCACATCAATAAGGTTCCGCACCGCGCCGATCGCCATGTTCGCGGTCGCCTCGGCTGTGTGCGCGCCCGTGTGCGGCGTGAGCACGACGTTGTCGAGCGCAAACAGCGGCGAGTGTCCGGGGGGCTCCGTCTCGTATGCATCGAGTCCGAGGCCGCCCAAATGCCCGGACACGAGCAGCTCATACGCGGCCGCCTCGTCGACAAGCCCTCCGCGCGCCGTGTTGATGATCACCGCGCCGGGCTTTGCCGCGCGCATGGCGTCGCGGCTCATGATATGCCATGTCTCCGGCGTCAGCGGCAAGTGCAGGCTGATGAAGTCGGACGCGCGGACCAACCCGTCAAAAGCGGCGGGTTCGATGCCGTTCGCCGCCGCGTATGACGCGTCGAGATAGGGGTCGTAGGCGAGGATTTTCATCGAAAAACCGCGCGCCCGCGCCGCGACATTTTTTCCGACCGCGCCGAGGCCGACGATCCCGATCGTCTTTCCATAGAGCTCGCCGCCGACCGAGCGCACCCACTCCCCGGCTTTTGTCGTCCGGTCGAGCAGCGGCAGCCTGCGGGCGATCGCGAGCATAAGCCCGAACGCGAGGTCTGCGACGGCCTGCGAGTTCGCGCCGGGGGTCACGCAGACGACGACGCCGTGCTCCTTTGCCGCCGCGAGGTCGATCCGGTCGGTCCCGACCCCATAGCGCGAAATCACCTTCAGCCGCCCGCCGCAGGCGCGGATCACCGCGTCCGTGTACTCGTCGAGCCCGGCGACGACGCCATCGCAGCCCGCTAGGCGGTCGACGAGTTCTTCCCCCGCGAGCGGCCGGCCGGTCCGGTTGAGCACGAGTTCTTCGGCAAATGTCCCGAGCGCCTTCCATGCAGGCGAGTCCCCGTCCGGTTTGAACGAGGTCGGTGTCACGAGAATCTTCAAACGATGGTACCTCCGTTTATACCCCAACTATGCCCCGCCCCATTTGGGATTGTCCGCGAGGCGCGGCCTGCCGTCCGGGCCTTCCAAAACGAGCTTTCTAAAGCCCTTCGTCTCAATCGTCCCATAGTCGTGCCCCGCGTCGGCACGGAACACAAAGAACGTGACAAGCGGCGCGCCACCCGTGTTGACGCTGCGATGCGCGTACCGTTTTGGCACATAGAGCGCCTTGCCGGGCGCCAGCGTGTGCAGCACGACGTCGCCCTCCGGGCTCTCCGTAAGCATACAGCCCTCGCCGGACAGCGTGTAATACACCTCCGCCGTGTCCAATATCGTATGGAAATGGCCCTTTGTCATATAATATTCACTCCCGACCTTGCCGGGGTATGTAATCGACGTGCCAAACGCGAGGTCTCCGGGGAGCTCCGGCGCGCCGAGCTCGTAGAACTCGTATACGACCGGGTCCCCCCCGTCCGCGACAGCCCTTGCCTCGGCGTCCGCGTCGGCGTACATCCCCCGCATCTGCGAGAGCCGCCGCACGGTCGGCGCGGCCCCTTTTGAACTCCCGTCGACGCCGGAAAAATCCAGCGGAAAGCCTCTGACCCAATCAAAATCGCCCATCTTTTTATCCCCCTTAAACGTCATATTTTCTGATAAACGGCTCCGCTTTTTCCCCGCTTACGAGCGCGAAATATTTTTCCGGGCGGCGGTACGCGTCGCCATGTACCTCGCGCCGACGGTAATCGCGCAGTTCGTCCATTGGGAAACGAGCCATGTAAATACCCTCGGCTTCGCCCGCCTCAACAATCAAGGTGTCACGGGAACCGCCGTCCCCCGGACGATAGGCGATACCGTCAAAAGCCGAAGAATGGCCGTTGCAGTCCGGCTGCCCATACGGATAATTCACGGTGGCGACACCCGCCATATTTTCATACGCTCTGGCCCTTAACTGCGAAAGACGATTGATCTCCATCGGGCAGGCGTTTGGTACAAGAATGATTTCCGCGCCCTTTAGCATGAGGATTCTCGCGCTCTCAGGAAACTCACGGTCATAGCAAATCATCGCGCCTATCCGAACCGTGCCGCCTTCCGTGTCCAAATCAGCCGTATAAAAATCATCCCCCGCGGTCAGCTGCCGCTCGGTGAGGTCAAACACACAGGTGTGGACCTTTGCGTAATGCAAAACGACGCCGCCATGCCGGTCAATGACGGCGAGACTGTTTCGCGGAGACGGATCGTATTTTTCTAAAAAGGTGATCCCGATGGCCATGCGCAGCTCTCCGGCAAGTTCCCTAAACCGAAGAATAAAATCACTGTCCAGACCGATGGCGCCCTTGTCGGTTTCCTGACGATCCGGTGTGAGGCCGTACCCAATGTTCCACATTTCGGGAAAAAGGGCGATGTCAGCCCCCATTTGCTTTGCCTTTTCGCAATAATCCAGCCCTTTACGCAGATTTTCCTCCTGCGAACCCTTAGGGAGAAGCTGTAACAGCGCCACATTCAAATCGTTCATTGATATGACCATTCCTCCTTGCCTTTATCCAATTCACCGACCGCCGTAATCCGTCCCTGAGATTTCATGCCCTTATCATAGCAGAGCGGGAAAAGCGTGGCAATACTGTTTCTGCTATTTGTTCCTGCCATTTGCGAGCGACGCGCCCTTGATAAAATGGATGCATGAGTATATATTAACGACGAGGTTGGTCTGCAAAAAATCGGCGATGAGGATGGTGGAGCATGAAGAATGAGCGCGTTTTCAAAATGGCATTTTCTCAGGTCTATCCGCTGCTGGTTCAAAAGGCTGAGCGGAAGGGACGGACCAAGCGGGAGGTCGATACCGTCATTTATTGGTTGACGGGTTATGACGAGCAAAGTTTGTCGGCGCAATTATCAAAAGAGGTTGATTACGAGACTTTTTTTGCCGAAGCGCCGCAAATAAATCCCGCGGCCGAAAAAATCAGCGGCGTAGTTTGCGGTGTTCGCGTCGAGGCCATCGACGACCCGCTGATGCAAAAAATCCGCTGGCTTGACAAACTGGTTGACGAACTGGCAAAAGGAAAGCCGATGGAGAAAATACTGCGGTGAAAGAACGATTAGAAAAAATCTGTACATTGCCGCCCTGTTCCGCTCATGCTATATTGATTCCAGCGGGCGCCCGCAAACTAAAAAAGGAGCAAAAATCTGTATGAAAACCATCGGAGAACAGTTGGAGGCGTGGGCTGTGAGCAGGATCGAGACGGAATTTCCGAATGACGTGAGCCTTCTGGTCCGGCATAAAAGTCTTTGTCTGGATAACGACCATGACAAAATCGGATTTTGTTATTACGTTCCGGCGACGGCGCGGGCCGGCGGGCTGTCGCGCACGTTCGTCATCGACGGCGTCGGGTATGATCTTTTCCCTTTTTCGTGGGAGCAGCTCGAACAGATGTCGGAGGTCAACCATTACAACCTGACCTGTTTGGACATTGACGACGCGTCCATTGTCTGGGCGCGAAATGACGAGGACAGACGGCGGTTCGGGAGCCTTCAGGCAAAGCTGCGGGCGAACCTGCAAAATCCCAGTCTCATGCGACAGCGCGCGCGAAAGTGGGTAGACGCGGCGGCCGACATTTACGGCAAAACGCTTTTTGAAGAAAGGGCGTACATCATCCGCAAAAACGCGGGCTATATCTGCGATTTACTCGCCCTTGCCGTAGCCTATGAGAACGGAATGTTCTATCGTCGCGGGCAGACCGGGCAGCTCGCCGAGCTCGCCAAAATGCCGCGTGTGCCGGAAGGTTTTACCGCGCTGTATGAGACGGTCGTCCGCGAAAAAGACACGGACCGGCAGAAACGACTGTGCCATGACATGCTGGTTATGACAAGCGGCTTCCTTGAAGGCGCGTCTGCCGGCAAGAAAAAACGCGGCGCCGCGGAGCTTGCAGGTTGGTATCACGAGTTGTCCTACACATGGCGCCGTGTGTACCATTTCTGTGAAGCCGGGGACGATATATCGGCCTATGTATGGTGCTGCATGCTTCAGGAGGAACTGCGCGGGCTGGCCGAGGATTACGAGCTCGGCGACATTGACATTCTCGGGGCGTTCGACGCGAAAAACCTGACGGCCTTTCAAGCGCGGGCCGAAGAGGTTGAGCGCGGGATTGTCTCGGCGATTGAAAGAGACGGCGGCAAACTGGACGTATATCAATCCATTGAGGAATTTTTGGAGCAAAACGCATGAGATACAAACGCGCCTCCGACATATTGCCGGAGGCGCTTCTCCATGAACTGCAAAAATACGCGCAGGGTGAGACGCTCTATATTCCCAAGACCCGAGAGCGCGAAAAGTGGGGGGAGCGTTCGGGGTCCCGGGCATACTACCGTCGGCGCAACGCGGAAATCCAAGAA
>JAITSR010000028.1 GCA_031287655.1 Clostridiales bacterium | reverse complement strand
GTCGGCACGGCGCGCCGCCGGATCGCCTTTGCGCGCGCGTAGTAGATCTCGCCGAGCACGCCGTTTTCACATTCCTTCTTTAAATACTGGCTGTCCGGGCGATAGCGGCTCTGATAGCCGATCGTCAGGAGCCTTCCGGATTCCTTTGCCGCGGCGCACATCGCCTGCGCCTCCGCGTAGTTGATCGCCATCGGCTTCTCGCACAGCACGTTCCTGCCCGCGCGCAGCGCCGCGATCGAAATCTCGCAGTGCGAGCGGTTCGGCGTGCAGACATAGACCGCGTCGAGCTTTTCTGCGACCAACTCCTTGTAGCTGCCATACACCTTTGCGCCGGGCGCGCCGTATTCCTTCGCGGCCAGCTCCGCGCGCTCCGGGACAAGATCGCAGAACGCGACGATGTCAGCGAGCCCGCTTTTTGTGATCGAAGGCATGTGCTTTTGGTTTGCGATCCCGCCGCAGCCGACGATACCCACTTTCAGTTTTCCCATGCTCACAACCCCTTTCCGACAATATGGTTTGATAATATTATTTGCGGGCGGTTTGCGGCCGCCTCGCAATCATTCATTGTGTGCCGCTGTGTGTGTTACGCGGTGTAGCGCGGCAGCCAGTCGCCATGCGCCTCGATCAGCGCGTCGACGAGCTTTATGATGTCGTCCGCGGAGAGCTCGGCGGCCGTGTGCGGGTCGAGCAGCGCCGCGTGGTAGATGTGCTCCCGCTTTTTTGTGAAGGCGGCCTCGATCGTAAGGAGGTGGACGTTGATATTCGTGCGGTTCAGTGCGGCGAGCTGCTCCGGCAGGCGGCCGACGCGGCATGGTGTGACGCCGCTTCCGTCGACGAGACAGGGGACCTCGACGCAGGCCTCCGCGGGCAGATTCTCAATCAGGCCGCCCGTGTTCAGCACATTCCCGCCGATCTTGTAGGGCTCGCCTTTTACGATCGCCTCGATGATGTAGGACGCGTATTCGTGACTGCGCTCGTGCGGTATCTCGCCCTGCGCGGACAGCGCGGAAAATTCATCCTTCCAGCCTTCGATCTGTTTTTCGCAGCGGCGCGGGTATTCGTCGAGCGGGATATTGAAGCGGTCGATCAGCTCGGGATACCGCCCCTTGATGTAGAGCGGGTTGTACTCCGCGTTGTGCTCGCTGCTCTCGGTGCAGTAGTAGCCGAACTTGTCGATATAGTCGAAGCGCACCATGTCGCCATGCTTTTCGGCCGCGTTTTTTTGCTTTGCCCTGCGCCGGATTTCCGGGTAGAGGTCACGCCCGGCGGCGTCGGTGAGTTCGAGCAGCCATCCCATGTGGTTGATCCCGGCGATCAGCTCGCGCCGACCCCAAAGCGCGTCCTCCATGCCGAGGGCTTTTAAGAGATGCTCCGAGCACACCTGAACGCTGTGGCAGAGCCCGACCGTGCGCACGCGCGTATGCCGCAGCATGTAGCCCGTGAGCATCGACATCGGGTTTGTGTAATTGAGAAGCCACGCGTTGGGGCAGACGGCTTCGATGTCCCGCGCAAAGCCCTCCATCACGGGGATTGTCCGCAGAGCGCGCATGATCCCGCCGATGCCGAGCGTGTCCGCGATCGTCTGCCGCAGGCCGAATTTTTTGGGGACTTCAAAGTCGATGATCGTACACGGGTCGTAGCCGCCGACTTGGATCGCGTTGACGATAAAATCCGCGCCGCGCAGGGCTTCGCGGCGGTTTTCCACGCCGAGGAAGGAGTGGATTGAAACGCCCGCGCCCGTCGCCTTTTTGATCGCGGCGAGAATCTGGCCGCTCTCGGCGAGGCGCGTCTGATCGATGTCATACAGCGCGATCTCGCTGTCGCGCAGCTCCGGCGTACACATGCAGTCGCCAAGCACATTGCGCGCGAACACAGTGCTGCCGGCCCCGAGAAAAGTGATTTTTGGCATGTCCGATACCTCTTTTTAACAGATTTTGATGCGCAATATTTTTGAAAAGTATATCATATCTCTTGTGAAAATGCTATGATAACGAATGAATCACAACGAGTGGGAAAGGAAGGTGGAAATGGTATGAGCGAGGGACAAAAGCAATTTCCAAGGACGGTCGTCGGCGGAGTGTCTCTGCCGCGGATGCTGATCGGCACAAACTGGATTTTGGGCTACAGCCACACGGGCCACGCGGCGGATCAGATGATCGCGGCGCGCAATCGCGATATCGACGCGATTTGCGGCATTTTGGAGGCGTACCTCGACTATGGGATCAACGCGATCATGGGGCCGCTGTGCATCAGCCCGGGCTTGATCGACGCGATCCGGCGCACGGAGCAGAAGCGCGGGCAGGAGATTATCCTGATCGACACGCCGACGCTGAACGTGAACGATTCCGCGGAGGCGCGGGCGGAAGCGCGGCGGCTCGTAAAGCAGAGCGCCGGTTTGGGCAGCAAATTTTGCCTGCCGCACCACACCTGCGTCGAGCAGCTGGTCGATAAAAACAAAGAGGAAATCCGGCGTATTTCGGACTACCTTTCGATGATCCGCGACGCCGGGATGATTCCGGGTTTCTCGGCGCATATGCCGGAGGTAATCCTGTACAGCGACAAAAACGGATACGACGCCGAGACGTATATCCAAATCTTCAACTGCGCGGGCTTTATGATGCAGATCGAAATCGAGACGGTCTCGCGCATCATTCATGAGGCGAAAAAGCCGGTGATGACGATCAAGCCGATGGCCGCGGGGCGTCTGACGCCGTATGTCGGCATCACGTTTAACTTTGCGGCGCTGCGCGGCGTGGATATGGTGACGCTCGGGGCGTTTACGCCGGACGAGGTGCATGAGGACGTTGAGATCGCGTTCGCCGCGCTCGAACACCGCTTCCCGGAGCTCGAACGGCGCAGCAGCCCGGCAGCGTCCCAGACGCTTTTGAAGTAGGTCGGTTAATTGGTTTTGCTGATGATACAGCCGCAGTATTTTTGACGGTAGAGGCCCAGCTCTTTTGCGATCGCCTGCCCCTCGCGAAAGTGCGGACGGAAATCTTCATAATAGAACCGGACGCCGCTGCGGGCGGCTTCTTCCTCGCAGACGCTCCGGATCAGCTCATGGTCTTGATACGGGCTGATCAGGAGCGTCGTCGAAAAGGCGTCAAAGCCGCCCGCGCGCGCCGCCTGCGCGGTGCGCGAGAGCCGCGCGCGGTAGCACATTTCACAGCGTGCGCGGGTGTCGCCGCGCGACGCGGCTTCAAAGGCCTCCCATTCGTCTTGCGCGAAGTCGTCAAGTACGATCAGCGGGAGGCCCGAGCCGCGGAACAGTTCCGCCGCGGAGGTTTTGCGGCGCTCAAACTCGTCAATCGGGTGAATGTTCGGGTTAAAGAAGAAGCCGGAAACAGAGCCGAACGTGCGGGTGAGGGGCGGGGCCGACTCCGCGCCTGCGGCTGCGGTCGAATCCGAGTCCGCGGCCGACTCCGCGCCTGCGCCTGCGGTCGACTCCGCGGCTGCGGCTGCGGTCGAATCCGAGTCTGCGGTCGGCCCCGCGTCTGCGGCTGCGG
>JAITSR010000171.1 GCA_031287655.1 Clostridiales bacterium | reverse complement strand
CATAACTATATCGTCGTACTCGCTGTCGGCTGAGGCTCCTGCTGCCCCCTTTGAAACAGCTCCTTAAACTTCCCGGAAAGACCGCTGAGCTTCTCATACAGGTCAAACGTGATCTCGGTGTCCGGCGCATCCTGCATATACGCGGAGAGCATTTTTACAAGGATATAGCTGTCGAGGAAGGCGGATTTGATCGCGAGGGCGATCATAAACGCGATCAGGAGTGAGACGAGACCGCCCAAGAAGCCCAGATTGAAGCCCCGAAAAGCCGCGCTCAGGATTCCGACAAAGATCAGCACGACCACCGCGAGCAGAGCAATCACGGCGACCATCGTTTTTGCGGCGTTCGCGAGCAGCTTCTTCCAATTTTGGGCGTAGATCACAACGCCGTCCGCGGCGCTCTTAAACGCACTCTGATCCTCTTTGTAGAACGTATACCCGAGACAGCACTCGTCAACATAGCCCAAGAAGATTTCGATGAAAAATTGAGCGATGCCCACGACATAGTGTATCCCGGGAATGAAGCCGAGAAGGTCTCCGACCTTGCTGACCCCTTTTTGAATCTGCTTTACCGCGCCGCTTACGAGTTTGTCGAGCAAAAAATAGACGTTCGCTGTCGCGAACCGGTCTTTGACCCGCTGCTTGCCGTATTCGATCTGATTTTCGGGGACGCTGCCCGAAACAACCGCCTCGGTGATGACCGCGACGTGGCCGGCTTTTACAAGATAGCCGAAATAGTGTAAAAGAACGAACCGCACCATCCCGGTCGCCGCCAGCCAGACCAAAAACAGAATGAACGCCGCGCTTCCGCTGTTCATGACCGATGCGATGCCCATCAGGATCGCGAAAAGCACGATCGCGGCGACCGCGTTCGCGAGACCCAGCAAGAGCTTTGCCCAGACGAACGGCATTGTTTTGGAATAGATTTCACCCGCTTTCATTTATTTTCCTCCATTTCCCGCGCGCTGCGCGACAGTTTGAACTTTGGAACTCTCTACAGTTCCTTCCGGAAACATTCTATCGAATCCTTCCGCCGGTTTCAACTGTTTTTTGATCAAATATTTAACAAAACCGGCGCTATTTATTTACAGACTCTGAAAACGGGTATATATAAACTATGGATGTCAGAGGGATGTTTTCTGTCGACGCGAAACTGGTCGCCTGCCTCGCGGCCGCGTGGCTGATCGAGCTTCTGCTCGGCGCGCCGCGATTTTTACCGCGCCCGAGACGCGCCGCGGCTTTTATGCTCCGCGCCGCGGAGGGCGGGTTTTGGGCGCTCGCGCGCGGATTTACAAAGAGGGACCGGCAGGCGGACAGAAGGGCGGCCGACGAGCGCCGCGCGGGCATCTTTTTTACGCTGTACGGTCTGCTCTTTGCCTTTATCGCCGTCGCCGCGCCGCTCGAACTGGCGCGGCGCGCCCATCCCGTGTTTTATTATCTCTTGAGCGCCGCGGGCTTTTATTTCGCGCTCGACACGCGCGCGGCCGCGGACGGCGCGTGGAAAAGAGACGCGGGAGCGGCGGGAGCGCGGACGGAGCGGGAGATTTGCCGCGCCGTCGCGGCGCTCGCGAAAAACGCGCTTGACGGCGTTGCGGCCCCGCTGTTCTTCATCTTCCTCGGTATGCCGCTCGGTCTTGCGCTGCCATTCGCCGCGGCGCGCGGAACTGCCGAGCTGCTCGATGAGCATGTCGGGCGCAGGGACTCGAAGTATGATTTTTTTGGGTGGGGCGCGGCGCGGCTCGACGACGTTTTAAACTTTGTTCCCGCGCGGCTCTGCGGCTTGTTGCTGCCGCTCTGCGCACTATTCTGCATGGGCGCGGGCGCCGCCGCGCGCAGCCGGTCGGTCGCCCGGCGGGACCGTTTGAATCATTTGAGCCCGAACAGCGCGTGGCCGGAGGCGGCGTTCGCGGGCGCGCTCGGAATCCGGATCGAAAGCGGCATAAGCGACCGCACGCATGAGCGCGAAGGCGGTTTTTCCGCGGCGTCCAACGCGGCGGTCGGCGACGATCTTCATGCGCCCGAAACAAAGGATATTCTGCTTGCCGTAAGGCTTATGATCGTCTTCTCCGCGGCGATGGCGCTTCTGACGTGCGCCGCGCTGCTCTGGTTATCGTAGATGTTTAATCGGATCGGTAAATTGTGATCTCTCAGTTCCGCAGTTCAACGAAGGACATCGTGATGTCGTCGGTCTGCATGGATTCGTTTGAGATATCCGCAAAGCCATAGGCCTTGCTCAACAGATCGTCGAGCATGACGTGGTGGTTGACCTCTGTCGAGCCGCGCAGAATCTCGTTGATCCGATCCTGCCCGAACAACTGCCGATCCTTGTCTTTGATCTCCGAGAGTCCGTCTGTATAGAGGAACAACAGATCGCCGGGGGCGACGGGCAGGCTGTTTTCAGAGTAGGAAACCGTTTCGGTCCAGTTGCTGATCGGCAGGCCCGGCGTCGTCAGATAGATTTGCCGATCCCGATGGTCTTTGTTATAGAGCACCGGCGTTGCGTTATGACCCGCGTTGGAATAGGTCAGAATGTGGTTTTTTAGGTCGTAGATCGCGTAAAAGACCGTAATATAGACTTCCGATTCAAAATTGTTTTTATTGTATTCACGATAGAGCGTATCCAGCGCCTCCGCGGGGGAGGTCATGCGCTTGCTGATCGTCGAGCGCAAAAAAACGGTCAGGATCGAAGCCGATACCCCGTGCCCGGACACATCCGCGATGTATACGCCGAGATGATCCTCGCCGATGTTGTAAATATCCACGAAATCCCCGCCCAGCATGTCGCAGGGCTTATAAAGGTAATTGAAGTCGATCTTCGGATTCGGAGACGCGTTCGGCAGGAGCTTGCGCTGAAGCATTTTCGCCATGTCGAGGTCATTTTCAAACTTGTTGTTCTGCTCGATTACCGTGTGCTGCAAATTTTTCAGGCGCGTGATGTCGCGGAACACCTCGACGATATACTCCATTTCGCCGAGCTCGTTTTTCAGAGGGGAGCTGATCACGGCAAACACCTTGCTGCCGACACGTATCTCCCGGTCATACTCGACACTGCTGTTTAGGGCCGTGGAAATCACAAGCTCGTAATTCATCGCGCCGATGTCATGAGCGGGGCGCTTGTCGAATACCTCGGAGAAATCGACATCGTCGGGGTTTTCTTGAAGATAGCGGTACATCGTCTGATTCATAAAAACGACTGCGCCGTCTCTGTCGATAACCCGAACCCAGTCAAACATGCTGTCGAGTATGCTCTTTGCGAACGTCATCGCGTACTGCTGATTATTCGT
>JAITSR010000168.1 GCA_031287655.1 Clostridiales bacterium | reverse complement strand
GGAGCGAACGACGGGGCCTTGACCCGGCCACGGCGACGATTGTGAACACGTTAACCGCTGACTAGTTACGGTTTGGGGACGGAGAAAACCGGGTAAGTAAGTTAGTGTGAAATTATGGGCGATGCGGACGAACCGCATCGCGAAGGAATGACGAAGGAATGGCGGCTTGAACAATCCGGGTAAAACAGGTATAATCTTGTCGAAAACGGAGCAAATAATAACCGCAGGGGATAGGAGAAAACATTATGAAGCAGCTAGTCGAAATTGAAAGCGTATTCGCGCGTGAGATTCTGGATTCGAGGGGCAATCCGACGGTTGAGGTCGAGGTCACGACCGAGGACGGCCATATCGGCAGGGCGGCGGTCCCGTCCGGCGCGTCCACGGGTTCCTTTGAGGCGGTCGAGCTGCGGGACGGCGATAAAAGCCGCTACCTCGGCAAGGGCGTGCAGAACGCGGTGGACAATGTGAACGATGAGATCGCGGACGAGATCGTCGGCATGAACGTATTTGACCAAACCGCGATCGACAAGGCGCTGATTGAGCTGGACGGCACGCCGAACAAGGGCCGTTTGGGCGCGAACGCGATTTTGGGCGTGTCGCTCGCGACCGCGAAGGCCGCCGCGGAGACGCTGGGGCTAAGCCTCTACCAGTACATCGGCGGCGTCAACGCAAAAACGCTGCCCGTCCCGATGATGAACATCCTCAACGGCGGCAAGCACGCGGACAACAGCGTGAACATTCAGGAGTTCATGGTCATGCCGGTCGGGGCGGACAGCTTCCGGCAGGCGCTCCAGATGTGCGCGGAAGTCTTTCACAACTTAAAAAAGGTGCTCTCGGACAAGGGCTACAGCACGGCGGTCGGCGACGAGGGCGGCTTTGCGCCGAACCTGAAAACGGACGAGGAGGCGATCCAAGTGATCGTCGAGGCGATCGAAAAGGCCGGCTACAAGCCCGGCGTGCAGTTCCGGATCGCGATTGACGCTGCCGCGTCCGAGATGTATCAGGACGACGGCTCCTATCTTTTCTGGAAGTCCGGCATCAAAAAAACCAAGCAGGAGATGGTGGACTATTGGGCGGACCTCGTCGAAAAATATCCGATCATCTCGCTTGAGGACTGCGTCGGCGAGGACGACTGGGAGGCGTGGAAGATGCTGACGGACCGCCTCGGCAAAAAGGTTCAGCTCGTCGGGGACGACCTGTTTGTCACGAACGTCGACCGCCTGAAGAAGGGGATTGAGTTGGGCGTCGCGAACTCGATTTTGATCAAGGTGAATCAGATCGGCACGCTGACCGAGACGCTCGACGCGATCCAGATGGCGAACCGCGCGGGTTACACGGCGGTCACGTCCCACCGCTCCGGCGAGACCGAGGACGCGACGATCGCGGACATCGCGGTCGCGACCAATTCCGGGCAGATCAAAACGGGCGCGCCGTCGCGCACGGACCGCGTCGCAAAATACAACCAGCTCCTGCGGATCGAGGAGGAACTCGAGGACGTCGCGTTATACCCCGGCCTCGCTGCGTTCTTTAGCCTATCATAGGGAACGGCCTCAAGGAGAGTTATGAGTATCGAAATTCGTTTGAACACCGGGGAGGTCCTCGAACGGGCGCCCGGCGCGAGCCTGATAGAGATCGCAAAGAGCCTCGGCACGGGGCTTGAGCGGACCGCGCTCGCCGCCGAGGTCGACGGGGAGGTCAGGGATTTGCGCTTCCGGCCCGACCGCAGCGCCTCCGTGACATTTCTTGATTTTTCGGCAAAGGCCGGGCAGGCGGCCTATCGACACACGGCCTCGCACATCCTCGCGCAGGCCGCAAAACGTCTCTGGCCGGAGGCAAAGCTCGCGATCGGGCCCGCGATCGACAACGGTTTCTACTATGACTTCGACGTTGACTTTTCGTTTACGGCGCAGGATTTGGAAAAACTCGAAAAAGAGATGCAGAAGATCATCAAGGAGAACCTGCCGCTTGAGCGCGCGACGCTGCCGCGCGCCGAGGCGCTCCGTTTCTTTTCAGACGCGGGCGAGCCCTACAAGGTCGCGCTGATCGAGGATCTGCCGGAGGGCGAGGAAATTTCAATCTACCGGCAGGGCGAGTTCACGGACCTCTGCGCGGGGCCGCACCTCGGCTCGACCGGCAAAGTCAAGGCGGTCAAGCTGCTCTCGGTCGCGGGCGCCTATTGGCGCGGCGACGAGAAGAATAAAATGCTCCAGCGGATCTACGGTACCGCGTATCCGCAAAAGGCCGAGCTCGACGCGTATCTCGAACGGCTCGAGGAAGCAAAAAAGCGTGACCACAGGCGGCTCGGGCGGGAGCTCGACCTCTACGACATCTTCGACGAGGGGCCGGGCTTCCCCTTTCTGTTCCCCAAGGGCATGGTGCTGATCAACGAGCTCGAGGCCTTTTGGCGCAGAGAGCATCGCAAGGCCGGGTATGAGGAAATCCGGACGCCGATTATCCTGAACGAGGAACTCTGGCGTCGTTCCGGTCATTGGGATCACTATCGCGATAACATGTATTTTACGACGATCGACGAGACGGGATACGCGATCAAACCGATGAACTGTCCGGGCGGGATGCTCGTGTACAAGCGCAAGATGTTTTCCTATCGCGATCTGCCGCTCCGCGTCGGCGAGATCGGTCTTGTCCACCGGCACGAAAGGTCCGGCACGCTGCACGGCCTGATGCGCGTGCGCTGCTTTCATCAGGACGACGCGCACATCTATATGACGCCCGAGCAGATCGAAACGGAGATCATCGGCGTCACGGCGCTGATCGACCGCGTCTACACCCTGTTCGGCTTCAAGTATTCGGTCGAGCTCTCGACGCGCCCCGAAAATTCGATGGGGTCGGACGAGGACTGGGAGACGACGACGGCCGCGCTCAAAAACGCGCTCGACGCGAACGGCCGCCCGTATACGATCAACGAGGGCGACGGCGCGTTTTACGGCCCCAAGATCGATTTTCACTTGGAGGACAGCATCGGCCGGACGTGGCAGTGCGGCACGATCCAGCTTGACATGCAAATGCCCGAGCGCTTTGACCTGACGTATATCGGGCCGGACGGCCAGAAGCACAGGCCGGTCATGATCCATCGCGTAGTCTTTGGCAGCTTTGAGCGGTTTATCGCGATCCTGACAGAGCACTTCGCGGGGGCGTTCCCCGTGTGGCTCGCGCCCGTTCAGGTCAAGGTGCTGCCGGTCGCGGAAAAATACGCCGAATACGCCAAATCCGTCGCGGAGCGCCTCGCGGAGTCGGATATCCGCGCGGAGTTCGACGCGCGCAACGAGAAGATCGGCTACAAGATTCGGGAGGCGCAGCTGGAAAAAGTCCCGTACATGCTCGTCGTCGGCGAAAAGGAAGCGTCCGGCGGGGAGGTCGCGGTGCGCTGCCGCAAGCGCGGCGACTTGGGGCCGCAAAAGCTCGGGGACTTTGAGGCCGCGCTCCTAAAGGAAATCCGGGAAAAGACAATTTGAGCAAGAAAAACCCGGGCAAGGCGGCCGGGGCGGGATCAGGCGCGGCGGCAGAGCCGGGAAAGCCGCTCGCACAGGAGAACCCGCCCGGACCCGGAAAAGCCGGGAGCGGCGCGGCGGCGGGAGCGCCCGTCCGGCTGCAAAAATTATTGGCGGAGGCGGGGGTCGGTTCCCGGAGGCACTGCGAGGGACTGATCCGCGCGGGCCGCGTCCGCGTCGACGGTGAACCCGTTACGCAGTTGGGCATAAAGGCGGCGTCAGGCGCGCGAGTCGAGGTGGACGGCGCGCCTGTTTTGCTGTTTCAGCGCGGAGCGCCCGCCCCGGACGCCGGACCCGATGGTTCCGCGGCGCGCAGCATGGCATATGGCGCGGCCGGCGTCCGGGAGCCCGTCTACATTCTGCTGCACAAGCCCGTCGGCGTCGTCACGAGCGCAAAGGATCAGTTTGGCAGAAAGACGGTGCTCGACCTCATCAAAGGCGGCGTCCGCGAGCGCGAGCGTCTCTACCCTGTCGGGCGGCTCGACTATCACACCAGCGGGCTGCTGATTTTGACGAACGACGGCGATTTTACCTATTTTGCGACACATCCCAAACATGAAATCGAAAAGGCGTATGAAGTACACGCGGACCGCGCGCCGAGCGCGGCGGAGCTGCGCCGTCTGAGCGGCGGCGTCACTCTGGACGGCGGCTTTCGCACAGCGCCCGCGCGCCTTTTTTTGGATAAGGCCGACCCGCGCAAGCTGACGGTCGTAATCCACGAGGGCAAGAACCGGCAGGTGCGGCGCATGT
>JAITSR010000161.1 GCA_031287655.1 Clostridiales bacterium | reverse complement strand
CGGCGCTGAGCTGGTATCAGACAGAATACGTTGGGGATATTCAAACACGGGATGTTCCAACGTTTCTTTCCGGGCTGACCGTGCCACTAACGCTGTTTGAGGACGGCAAAATAGATTTGAAAAACGTCAAAGACGTCACGTTGGATTTTTCGGGCAGCGAATCCGGCGCCGTATTGCTGCGGTACATTCAGTTAGCGCCCGCGGGGCCTCATTGGGCGGAAAAGCAAATGAAAAAATGGCGGGACAAGGGTGTCGTCAAGGGCTATGAGGACGGCAGTCTGCGGCCCGACAATCCCATCACCCGCGCGGAGACCGCGAAGATTATGTGCTGGTTCCTGCCGCAGGACTTCGATGCACAGCCCGCGAATTTTGAAGACGTTTCCAAAGAGGATTGGTTCTACGGCTACGTTAATCAAATCGTCGGGATTGGTATGATGCAGGGAATGGGTGACACAGCCTTCGCGCCGAACGCCAATCTGACACGGGAGATGGCGGCGACAATTATATATCGGCAATTTGGCAAAGGCGAATTGCCGATTCCGGGAACAGTCTTCTCCGATTCCGGCGAGATTTCCGCTTGGGCGCAGGCCGCCGCCAATGATTTAGCGGCAAACGGCATCATTGCAGGCTACCCGGACGGCAGCTTCAAGCCGAAAAGCAACGTCACTCGGGCGGAATTTATCACGATGCTGGATCGGCTGGAGGAATCGGCAAATGCGGAACCCACGCCGGAGCTTTCCGAGGAGCAATGGCTCGACGTCAGCGACGCCACATTCTTCAACGAAAGCAACTCGCAAGACACGCTACAAGTCGGCAGCGCAGCCGATGGCGCTGACCCCTTCGCGTTCCTTTGCCCGGAGATTTCGGCGACGTGGCTGGCGGACGAGGTAACGGACGCGCGGCTGTTTCTGAAAGTCGTGGGGACGGCGGCTCCAGAGCGTTTGCGTGTCGGAATCGTAACGGGCGGGTGGGACGATTATTTCACGACGGATGATGAAGCGAAGGCCTTGGTCGATGAAAAAAGTGTTGCAACGGTTGACGTTACGCAGGAGGATAACGGTTGGGTCAGTCTGCCGCTGACAGATATTGTTAAGAAATGGCTGAGTGGCGGCCTGCAAAATAACGGCGCCGCGATTTTTGGCGAAACGTCCGGCGAGGGTTTCGAGTTTATCTCTATGTATGACGAGAACGGCGGCGTTCCGTATGTAAAGGTAAGCGGCGCTGTGGGCGACCGTCCTCTCACCTATGGAAAATTCGGCTACACCGAACAGCCTGTGCCGGATGCCGGAAATGAAGGCGGAAACTGCATGTCCTATGCCTTGCGTGATACAAACCCCATACTTGATTACGATTTGAAAGCGGATAAGTCTGAAATGGCGCGGATTTACACGGAAGCGGGCGAAAGCGCGGGGACGGACGCTTTGGCTGATTATTTTACAAGGCTTGTCAAAGAATATGTTGAAGACCGCAAAGCGGGCTTGCAAATCTCGCGATTCAGGCAAATTGAAAATTTCGACTCCAAGATTGACACATCGAAAGAGTACCGAATCGCGATGCGCGTCGGCGTGGATCTTATAGACGGTCCGGTGAATTTCAGCGATCCGCACAGTTTTGATTATCACTTTTGGGCGCAGCTGAATGACGGACGTTGGGCACAGAAATTCCCGCCCGTGTCGTCGATGATTGTTCCTTGCACCGGACCGGGGATTTCTCCGGGCGCCTACCCATGGGATTCCGCTTATCAGCGAACCAACAAAACGCGTGATTATTATACGAGCAAGACGGTTTATTTCGCCGTGACAAAGGATACGAATGAATTTACGATGCACAGGGGTGAAACAGTTGAGAGACCTATCCGGTGATTGTTGTTGACTGAAATGATTTTGAAATTTGATGTCGTCTGGGATGGGAATAGCTGGGCTGAATGTGCCAAAGCCGCGGCGGCGCCGGATGCCCGCTTGAAAAAAGAAGGCCGGAAGGGCAAAGCTCCGCCGCGCGTTCCCAGCTGATTCCCTTACGCGCCTTGCGTGCGCTGTTCAAAGAACTCATGGTAGAGGCTCCGGACGGCTTCGGACGCGTCTTTTTTGTCGACGCCGAACATCAGGCTGACCTCCGACGCGCCCTGATTGATGATCTCGATATTGATCTTCGCGCGCGCGAGCGCGCCGCTGGCCCGCGCCGTCGTGCCAACCGTGTTCAGCATCCCTTCGCCGACGAGCATCACGAGCGCGAGGTCGTGCCGGACGGTGACCTCCCCGACGTCCAGCTCGTTTTTCAGGCGCTCGACGATCCGGCGCTCGACCTCGGGCGGGGCCGCGGATTCTTTCAGGATTACAGAGATATTGTCGATGCCGGATGGCATATGCTCAAACGAGATCTTTTCGTCCTCGACGATTTCGAGCACCTTTCGGCCGAAGCCGATCTCGATGTTCATCAACAGCTTGCTGATGTTGATGCTCACGAAACCGTCCGCGGCGGAAATGCCCGTGACGGGGCGGTCGTCCGAAAGGACCCTCGACGGGAGGATCGCCGTGCCGGGCGCGGCGGGGTTGTTCGTGTTTTTTATGCGAACGGGGATTCCCTTGTTGAACACGGGGACGAGCGCGTCCTCGTGGTATACTTTAAAGCCCGCGTAGGAGAGCTCGCGCATTTCGCGATAGGTGAGCTCCGGGATCGGCAGCGGGTCGGATACGAGACCGGGATCGACGGAGAACACATGGTCGACGTCCGTAAAGTTCTCATATAGACCGGCGTCGAGCGCCGCCGCGAGGACGGAGCCCGTGACGTCCGAGCCGCCGCGCGAGAAGGTGATGACCTTGCCGGAGCGCGTGCAGCCAAAAAAACCCGGAAAGACGATCGTCTCCTTGATACCGCCGAGCGCCGCGGCGAGGTTCCGATAGGTTTCGGGCAGGACGTGCGCGTCCCCGAAATTGTCGCTCAACAGAAAACCGGCCGCCCGGGGGTCGATGTATACGGCGGGCAGCCCCTGACTTGTAAAATACGCCGCGACCAGTTTTGCGCAGTTGTCCTCGCCCGCGGCCTTCATCAAATCCAAAAATTCAATATTGCGCAACCCGCCGCCACCGCCGGCGCCGACAGCGCCGTATGAGGCGAGACGGCCTGAGAGGTCCGCTTCGATCTGTTCGTAAACGGCCTTATCGAGGCCCAGCCCGGCTATGAGCGAGCGATAGCGTTCCAGCAGCGCCATAAGGCCCGGCGTCGGGTCCTGTCCTGCGATCTGCGCCGTCGCGCAATGGATTAAAAGGTCCGTAACCTTCTGATCCGCCTTGTCCCGCTTGCCCGGCGCGGACACGACGACCACCTTGCGGTCCCGGTCCTCCGAAACGATCCGCAACACCTTTTGAACTTGGGATGCGTCCGCGAGTGACGATCCTCCGAATTTTGCCACGACCATATGTTTGCCCTCCGCGCTGCCGCTCCGTCCCGACGCGTGAAGCGGGGGATTTCGCGGTGATATTTAGATATAGTAACGTACATTCCACAATTTTTCAATAAAAAAATTCTGCGCGGCTTTTTTCGCGGCTTTGCGGCCTGATTGGGATGCGCTTCTGATAGGTCAGCTGTTCAGTTGTTCAGAAGTTCTAAGTGTAAAATAATCGTTGGCAAGTTACACTTACCGGGGATTGACAAGGGGCGAAGCCCTTTGTCCGCAGTAAGGAGGGAGGAATCGGAGGGAACCATAGGGTGCCCTCCGAGGAGTGAGCGGACTGCGAGCGACGCGGGCGTTGTGGGAGGGTCGTTTTTGTGGTAGGATTGCAAAGAATGGTCAATATAATTGATTTTGCGGCACAGAGAGGCTGAAGGGCTATGGCATATTCAAAAGACAAAACGTCCGAACCTACGGCGTTGGACGCGGCAAACAGAGCGGAAACGGCGGGCACAAAATGTGCGGCGGGCTGCGGGCTTTCGCGCATACGCCCGGCGTGGCTGGAAGTGGACCTTGACCGGCTGGCGGAGAACACGCGCGAGACCAGACGCCTGACGCGCGCGGGCGCGCTGATCTGTGCCTCAATGAAGGCCAACGCGTATGGGCATGGCGCGGTGCAGGCCGCAAAAACCGTCTTGAGCAGCGGCGCGGACAGGCTTTCCGTCGCGCTGCTGGACGAGGGCATCGCGCTTCGCGCGGCGGGCATTCGCGCGCCGGTCCTGATTTTGGGAGTGCCGGAACGCGCGCGCGCGGGGGAGGCGGTCACGAACGACCTCACGCAGACCGTCGCGTCTCTCGACGACGCGCGCGCGCTGTCCGACGCGGCGCTGCGGGCCGGGAGGCGCGCCGTCGTTCACGTCAAAGCGGACACGGGCATGGGCAGGATCGGCTTTGCCTGCGGCGCGGCGGATACGGAAGCCGCCGCGGTCGAGGAAATCCTCGCCGCGGGTCGGCTGCCCGGGGTCGAGATCGAGGGGATTTTTACCCATTTCGCAACCGCGGACGAGGCGGACCGGGCCTTTGCGGAGCGGCAGCTCGCGGTCTTCCTGCGTCTCTGCGGCGCGCTTGAGAGCAGGGGACTCCGCATCCCGATCCGGCACGCCGCGAACAGCGCCGCGATCATCGGTTTTCCGGAATCCCATCTGGAAATGGTGCGGCCCGGGATCATTTTATACGGCGGCGCGGGCGAGCTGCCCGGCGCGCATCACAGGGCCGCGGCGCTGCGGCAGGTCATGGCGTTAAAGGCGCGTGTCGTACAGGTAAAAGAAATTTCAAAGGGCATGAGCATAGGCTACGGCAGGCAGTTTGTCGCGGACGGCCCCGCGCGGATCGCGACACTCCCGCTCGGCTACGCGGACGGCTACAGCCGGGCGTTTTCCTGCGGGCGCGGGGAATTGCTGATCGGCGGGTCGCGCGCGCCGGTCGCGGGGCGCGTCTGCATGGATCAGTGTATGGCGGACGTCACACGGCTTGGCCGCGTCCGGCAGGGGGACGAGGCCGTTCTGTTCGGCGCGCAGGGGGGCGCGGAAATCACGTTGAGCGAGCTTGCGGAGCGGATCGGCACAATCAATTACGAGCTCATGTGCGCGGTCTCGCAGAGGGTGCCGCGCATCTATCTCCGGGGCGGCCGCCCTGCGGAAGCGTAGGCCGGGTAAGGGGCCTTGACCCGGCCACGGCGACGATTGCGAACACGTCAGCCGCTGACTAATTCCTCCGAAAAATATTTTCGGGGAAGTCTTGCATTTTACATGGAAATATATTACAATAATCCCACAAAAAGAGATTCCGCCCATAGCGGATCAGAGAAATGGGGTTGTGCGTATGAAACGACGCGGCAAGACGCAGGCGCCGTGCGGGCTGACGCTGCGAAATCCGGTTCGGCGGGGATCGGCTGCAAAAAAGTCGGCGCTCCGGGCGGCCGTTTCGGACGAGCGCGGCAGTGTAACGCTTGAGAGCGCGTTTGTCGTTCCGATTGTCATTTTTACGGTCTGTCTCTCGCTCTATATCGTGATCCTGCTCTTTGAGCGGTCGCAGCTCCAGTGCGCGTCCGACTATGCCGCGCAGACGGCTTCGGTGGCTTGGCGCGGCGTGACGGCCTCGTCCGGCTCGGACGGCGCGCAGGCTGAACCGGCCGACGGCGCGGGGCTGTATTACAGGCTGTTCGATATGGTCGGCGCGGCGCAAAAAGAGGCGGTCGCCTCTACGCTCGCGGAACGGCGCTCGCAAACCCTCGGCCTGCCCGGATATTCCGAGGCGCGCGGCGGCGCGGAGTTTCACAGCGGGCTGCTCGGCCGGACGCTTTCGGTCGCGCTGCACAGCGTCGTTACGCTGCCGAGCGAGCGCGTGATGAAGGCCTTCGGGGCGAGCAACCAATTTTCGGCGGCGATCAACGCGAAATCCCTGATCCCGGATGCCCCGGATTTTATCCGGAACCTCGACTATGTGATGGAGGTTGAAAAAAAGCTCGAGGAAAGCTCGGAGGCGTTTAATAAAGTTGCAAACGGGTATCGCGGACTTGTGGACAAAATCAGGGGATATATCGGAGGCATCCTGTGAACAAGCTCAGAGAGGAATCGGGCGGCATTTCGATCTTCCTTGCGATCGTCACGCTTGCGGTCGTGATCCTGACGGGCCTGCTTGTCGACATCGCGCGCGTGAGCGCAGCGAAAAATCAAACGGCGCGCGCGCTTGATCTTGCGACGCTCTCGGTGCTCGCAGGGTATGAGACGGACCTGAAAACGGAGTACGGGCTGTACGCGGTCCATATGCCGATCCCCGACAGTGGCGCGTTGGGGAGCTATGTCAACAAAAACCTCGGGATTCCGGACGGGCCGAGCAATGGGGAGATAGTCGGCGATATGTTCGGCGACATGGTGGGCGAGACCGTCGGAGGCGAGCTTGGCGACGCGGTGGGCGAGACGATAGGAGATCAGGTCGGGAATCTGTTCGACGCGCGCCCGCCGCACGAAATAGAGCTCTATCAATACCGCGTGGAGCAGCTCGTGATGGAGCCGCAAATGCCGCTGGCGGACATCGAGGCGCTGGAACGGCAGATTTTGGAGTACATGAAATTTCGCGCGCCGGCCGCGCTCGCGACAGGTGTGGCGGCGCTTCTGAGCCAAGCCCGGACGGCGGGCAAAATGGCGGACTCGACGAAAATCAAGCTCGCAATCGACAGAAAGCTCGGAGAGATCGGAAAATTGCAGCAGGACCTGAGGGACTACCTTTACGGCGACATCGGCACAACGCGCGTGCGCGACCGGTTTGTGAAAAATTTCAACAAGAACGGGGTCCGCCGGACGCTTGCGGATAAAGTGCTTGAACTCTATCAAGACTACACGGACGCGGCAAAGGAACACTACGAGATGGAACTTCGGAGGCGCAGTTCGCGGACCTCGGACCCTGAGGCGTCCAGAGCGGAATTGGCCCTCGTCAACGAAGCGAAGTCGGCTTTGCGCGAAGCGTGGGACGCCCTGTCCGGGGAGGAGACCGAGGCGTTTTTGAGCGCGAACCGTTCGGCGGTCGACTGTATTCAAAAAATCGTCCAAAAGAGCGGGGAAGTCCGGCAGCTCTATGATCAGTTTGACGCGAGCCTTGCGAATTTTGAGCCGGACGAGGCCGCGGACCCGGTTGTCGGGGCGCTGACCGACGACGTCGAGTCGGGCAAATCCGCGCTGATGGATGCGGACAGCGCGGCGGGGCAGATCGACATTTTGAACGGAAACATCACGGCGCTCTCGCGCGCGGCGGAAGGCATGAGCGCGCTGCGAAGCAGTGTGTTAAATTATGTGCCGCCCGGCGGGGCGCTTTCGCCCGACACGCTTATGCAAAAAATGCTGCCGGACCTTTCGTCCTACCGTTCGGATATACCCTATAACTACCAGAGAGCGGCCTCGTCGGGCGGGGTCCCCGACCCGCGCGAGTTTGTGAACGACAGAATCCGGGAGCTGCTCAAGACGGATACGGAGAATGAAAAACGGCTGTCGGACATCGGCATAGAGCTGAGCCAACTGCCCTCCCGCACGGCGGGGGCCGCACCCCCGGCGGGCGAGCCGGGCGGCACGGACTTTGACCTGTATGACACGGAGAGCCTCGCCGCCGAAAACTCGCTCGACAACATGCGCAGCATCGGCGAGGTCGTCGGGGAGGCGGCCGCGGACGGCGTGGAGAGTATCCGCAACGGCCTGTATGTCGGGGAGTACGTCCTGAGTACCTTTGCGAACGCCGCAAAGGACCCGTACCGTTGGGGCGGCGTTGCCGCGTCCGCAAAAGCCAAGTTTTTTGACGCGGAGGTCGAGTACATTTTACATGGGAACGAGCTGCAGTCCCGGAATATTTTTTGGTCAAAATTCCAACTCATCCTCGTGCGGTTCGCGCTGAATATCATACACATTATTTCCGATTCCGAAAAGACGGAGCTCGCCACGACGATAGCGACGGCGCTCACCGCGTGGTCGGCGGGGATCCTCGTGCCGGTCGTCGCGGACTTGATTATCGCCGCGTGGAGCCTCAAAGAGTCGGTTGAGGACGTACAGGAGCTGTTCGAGGGCAAGCGCGTCGCGTTCTTAAAGCAGAAGGGCGACTGGAAAACCAGTATCGGCATATCGGCGGGCGAGACGCAAAAGACAAAGGAGGAATTGTGTTGGTCGTACTCCGACTATCTGCGGATTTTCCTTCTGATCGAGCCGCGCGCGCAAAAGCTGGGCCGGATCAACGACTTGATCGAGATCAATACGCAGCACGCGGGCAGGGCGCTCAAATCGGCGCAGCTCTTTTGCAGGCTGCGGAGCCGGTTGGATGTTTCCGTCAATTATGTCTTTCTGACCGCGGCTTTTATGCCCCCGCGGTTCCGGACGACGGATCGGCGGCATATTTTGAGCGCGGCGCTCGCGAGGGACCTGTTTTGAGGCGGGCTGGGAACGCCGCGGGCGCCGGAGCCGGGACTGCGACGGGCGTCGGGGGGCGTTCGCGCGCGGCGTCGGCCGCGGAGCGGGGCGCGGTCACGATCGAATCCGCGATCGCGCTTCCGGTCTTTCTCTGCGTCGTCGTCGCGATCGGCTTTTTGCTGCGGTGCGTCGCCGTGCAGGAGCGCATCCAGCACGCGATCAGTCAGGCGGCGCTCGAGATCGCGGGTACGAGCTATCTGTACGGGATCTCCGGCCTGATGGACATTCAGCACGACGTAGAGGGCGTGGCGGGCAGGGCGGGGGACAAGGTAAAAGAGACGATCGCAAAGAAGGGGAACCTCGAAAGCTGGCTGCCGGAGGATGTTTCCGGGGTTGTGAACAATCAGATTGACTTTGCGACGTCCATGGTGATCGAGGGCGTAAACAGCCTCGTGTTTTCGCAGTACGCGCGCCTTGTGACGCGCAAGTACCTCACGGGGGAGGCGGAAGCCGCAGACGGGGGCGGTTCACCGGCTTCCGCGGGCGGCTCCGGCGACGCGGGCGACGCGCTCCGGGGGACGAACATCGTCGGCGGGGAGTCGGGGTTGAATTATGGCGGCTCGACCTTCCTGACCGGGGGCGAGGAGAATGTGACGATCCGTGTGCGCTACAAATTCCGGATACCGATCTTTATCCGGGCGCTTTCGGAGATCGAGGTCACGCAGGAGGCCTGCGCGCGGGCGTGGCTCTTTGGCGCGGGCAGCGCCGCGGATCAGGACGACGGGGAGGAGGCCTATGAGGAGGATATTTGGTCCTTGGGCAACTTTGAGCGCGGCAGGAGAATCCGCGCGGAGTTCCACGCGAACCTGCCGGACAACTTCCCGACGATCGCGTCGTTTTCGGACGGCGCGGCGACGATGATCCACAGCCTTGACACGACGACGGCCTCATATCAGACGCCGGAGGGTATCGAACGAAGGATTATGACGTATGTGGACGCGCTCGAGCGCTACAACGGGCAGCCGACGCCGTATGCCGGAACGACGATTTTGCCGGAGGAAATCCGCTCGCGGCGGCTCGTACTCGTGGTCCCGCGCAATGAAACAGCGCCGGAGATCAACGCCGCGATCAACCGCTGTATCACGGACGCGCTCGGGCGGGGTGTGGTCCTACAAGTGGAATATTATGGGAAAAAGCAGACCGCCGAGGTAGAGCAGGAGTAGCAGCGCGGGTTGGTGGAGCAGATAGAACGGCAGCGAATACCGGCCGAGTGTGCCAAGCGCGCGGGCGGCGCGGTTTTCATGGAAGGCCGCGAGCCTTTCCCGATTTCGGCTAACGGCCCCCCCGACCAAAAAACCGGCGAGGAATAGACCGAGCCACGGGAACAGGGGATAGTAATCATATGAGACGAACGTGTCTGTGATAAGCCCTAGGGGGAACAGGAACGGCAGCTCCGTGCGCGCCCGCGCGAAAAACTGCCCGGCGGCAAGGGATACGGGGACCGCGATCCATAAAAACACGCGCTTTTGTGTCTCCGTGCGGAGCGCCCGGTCCAAAAGTCCGGTGAGGACCATCGCGCAGCCGAGAAAATGCAGGATACCGAACCGAATGTAGACCTCCGGCACGACAAAAAAGGTCGCCGCGGTCACGAGCAAACCGCACAGCAGGACTTTGAGGCCGCGGCGCAGGTTGTTCTTGGAAAAGCGGCAGCTCACCCCGGAGATCAGCATAAATAAAATCGCGGACGTCCTGCCGATATAGGACCACGGCGGCGAAAAATAGGGGATGTCCGCATACGCGAAAAAGTCCCGCAGGTCGACGAGCAGATGGAAAACGGCCATCAGGATCATCGCGGCCCCGCGCAGGCTGTCGAGCTGCCAGACGCGGCCCCGGATATCCACGCTCTTTTTTGTCCGAAAAAATTTCATAAGGGTATTATATACCCGCGCGCCCGCGCCCTGCAATGCGGTTTTTTCGTCTTGCGCATTGATTCGCGCGTATGATATACTGGGCGAAAATATCCGAGTGTATTCGGAAAGTCGATTAACCGAATACACTCACACGACACCGAATGAGGTGGCGTGCGTGCGCAAAGCGCACGGAGTTTTGCGGAAATCGCATTTTCGCGAAACGATATACGCAGAGCTGTAATGCCATAGATTGGCGTTACAGGGTGGAGCACGTTGGAGCGAGAAAGCGGAGGCATTTAGAGGAAATGAGGGCGACGAGTGGGGGGAGGTTTTCGCGGCTACGCCGCGAAA
>JAITSR010000158.1 GCA_031287655.1 Clostridiales bacterium | reverse complement strand
GCTTTGAGGTACTCGAAACCTCCTGATAGACTTTTGTCAAAAGCCCCTCCATCTGCGTCACCTTGGACTCGAGCTCGGAGAGCCGGTCGGGCGGCGGAGCGGCCTCTTGTTGGGCGCGCCCGCCCGCGGGCCGGGCAAGCCCTGCCTGCGCCTGATCCTGCCGGCCTCGCGCCGGTTCAGATGTATGCTCCTGCGCCCGCTGCGTCTGCGGTGTCTGCAGTGTCTGCGGTGTCTGCGGTGTCTGCGCCTGTGCCGACAGCTGCGCGGGCTGCGTCTGGGCTTGATAGGCCTGAACCTGACTTGTGAGCGCACCGAGGTTCGGCGCCGCGGTCGCGGCCCGATTCGCCTCCCGGAGCTGCGACTGGAACTGCGCGAACACATCGCCCGGGGCCGCCGCCTCGCCGCGCACCTGACTTGCGAGGCGCTTTGCCTTCGCCTGCGCCTGCTCGTCGATCGCCGCCATCACCTCGGTCATCGGCTTTCTAAAGAGGCCGAGCAACCCCTTCTGCCGCACCTTTTTTGTGCTGATGATCAGGGCTTCGGTCCCGAGGTCTGATTTTACCTTCGCGATCGCTTCCTGCGCGTTCCCCGCCGTATATTTTCGAATTTTCATACCGTATTTCCTCCGCTCACCTGCCGACATCGCCGTCCGCCTGTTTGAGTCATCAAGCTCCTACCATACCCACCGCCTGAATCTCCAAGCTCGGGTCGAGCTCGTTGTACGAAAGCACGACGAGCCCCGGGAACACCTGCTCCGTCAGCCGCTTAAAATACAGCCGCACGACCGGCGACGAGAGCACGACCGGCGTCTTTCCTATTTGAGCGATCTTTTGGATCTGCTTTGTCAAATTGTTGATGATGCTGTTCGTCGCCGTGGGCTCGAGCGTCAGGAACGCCCCGGACTCCGTCCGTTGGATCGACTCCATGATCATCTGCTCCAGCCCCGGGTCGAGCGTCAGGATGCTGTTGTTGCCGTCGGAAATAAAGTGGCTCGAGATCGCGCGGCCCAAGGCCTGCCGCGTGTACTCGGTCAGCATGTCCGTGTCGTGCGTCACGCTGCCGTAATCCGCGAGCGTCTCCAAAATCGTCGCCATGTCGCGGATCGACACGCCCTCCTTGAGCAGATTCGCGAGCACCTTCTGAATTTCGCCGATCCCGAGCAGCTTTGGAACCAGCTCGTCGACGATCGCGGGGTAGTTCTGCTTCACGTTGTCGACGAGCGTCTGGACCTCTTGACGGCCCAACAGCTCGTGCGCGTACTTTTTGATGATTTCGGTCAGGTGCGTCGCGATCACGGACGGCGGGTCGACGACCGTATAGCCGAGCGTCTCCGCGCGCTCCCGCTGGTTTTCGGAAATCCACGTCGCGGGCATTCCGAACGCGGGCTCGATCGTCTGGATGCCGTCGATCTGCTCCTCGACAAAGCCGGGGTTCATCGCCATGTACTGGTCGAGCATCAGCTCGCCCTGCGCGGCCTCGACGCCCTTGATCTTGATGACGTATTCGTTCGGCGCGATCTGGATGTTGTCGCGCAGGCGAATGATCGGCACGATCATGCCGAGTTCGAGCGCGAGCTGCCGCCTGATCATCACGACGCGATCGAGCAGGTCGCCGCCCTGCGACGTGTCCGCGAGCGGAATGATCCCATAGCCAAACTCAAGCTCAATCGGGTCGACCTGCAGGAGCGAGACGACGTTCTCAGGCTTGCGGATTTCCTCGACCTCGCTCTCCTCGATCTCAACTTCCTCTTGAATCGACTCCTTGCGCTGCCGCCGCGAGAGCGCGAACGCGAGAAAAGCGAGCAGCGCGCTCAGGAACAGAAAAGGCACGCGCGCGAGAATGAAGGAGATCACAAAGGCGAGCGCGGACGCGACGTAGAGCACCTTGGGGTTCCCGAACACCTGCGTGTACATGTCCTGACTGACGCTCGTCTCGGATGCGCCGGAGCGCGTTACGATAAAGCTGGTCGCGATCGAGATCATCAGCGAGGGCAGCTGGGACACGAGTCCGTCGCCGATCGTCAGGATCGTGTATTTTGAAAGCGCCTCCATGATCGGCAGATTGTAGAGCACGGTCCCGAGCACGATCCCGCCGACGATGTTGATCACCGTGATCACAAGGCCCGCGATCGCGTCGTTTTTGACGAACTTGCTCGCGCCGTCCATCGCGCCGTAAAAGTCCGCTTCCTTCTGAATCTTCATGCGGCGCGTCTTTGCGTCCTGCTCGTTGATCAGACCGGAGTTCAGGTCCGCGTCGATCGCCATCTGCTTGCCCGGCATAGCGTCGAGCGTGAACCGCGCGGCGACCTCGGCGACGCGCTCCGAGCCCTTTGTGATGACGAGGAAATTCACGAGTGTGATAATTAAGAATACGACCGCGCCGACGACGAGCTGTCCGCCGCCGACAAACTCGCCGAAGCCCTCGACGACCCGCCCCGGGCTCTTGCCGCCGAGGATCAGGCGCGAGGTCGAAACATTCAGCGAGAGCCGGTAGACGGTCGTGATCACGACGAGAGTCGGAAAGATCGTGAGCCCGAGCGTGTCCGTTGTGTAAATCGTGTTCAATAGAATGATCGCGGACAGCATGATGTTGATCGCGAGCATCACGTCGAGCACGCCCGCGGGGACCGCGATGATGAACAGCAGGATTACGACGATCAGCAAAACAGGTACGGACGCGTCTTTTACGGACACCGGATCACCTCATTCTATACGATCTTTTTGTTCTTCAAATTATAAACAAAGGCGAGCACTTCCGCAACCGCCTGATACAACTCGACCGGGATTCTGCCGCCGACCTCAACGGCGTCGTACAGCGCGCGGGCGAGCGGCCTGTTTTCGACGATCTCGACGCCGTTCTCGCGCGCGACCTGACGGATGCGAAAGGCGATGTAGTCCTGCCCCTTCGCGATCACAATCGGCGCGTCCGCGACCGTGAGGTCGTAGCGCACCGCGACCGCAAAGTGCGTCGGGTTCGTGATCACGACGTCCGCCTTAGGCACGTCGTTCATCATGCGCTGCATCGAGAGGCGGCGCTGCTTCTCCTTGATCTTCGACTTGACCTTGGGGTCGCCCTCCATCTGCTTATATTCCTCTTTGACTTCCTGCTTTGTCATTTTGAGTTCCTTTTCATACTGCCACCACTGGTAACCGTAGTCGATAAACGCAAGAATCAGGATCGCGGCGCAAATGCGGAACGCGAGGTCAAAAATCATCTCAAGCCCCTTGCGAATGATCACCGCAATGTCCGCGCCCATCAGCAGCGTGAGGTCCGCGAGCTTGCCGCTCACATAGACATACGCGATCGCGCCGACGATCAGCACCTTGACGAGCGACTTTGCGAGGTTGAACAGGTTCTTCATCGAAAAGAGCCGCTTAAAGCCGCTGATCGGGTTCAACCGGTCCGGCTTGAACGCGAGCGGCTCCGTTGAAAACTGAAAGCCGACCTGCGCGACGTTCGCGGCAAACGCCGCGGCATAGACGACCGCGAGGACCGGCCCCGCCGAGAGCAGGAACGCGATGCCGGCGTCAAAATACAGCTTGTACATGCCGTTCGTCGAAAAACCCGGCGTACCCGCGAGCATGTAATCCGAGAACAGCAGCCTTGTGAAGATCACGATCCGCTCGTAGATCAGGCTGCCAAAGAGCTTGATCGCAAAGAACGCGACGAGCAGAATCACGGCCGTGATCACCTCGGCACTTTTCATCACCTGCCCTTTTTTGCGCGCGTCCTGCCGCTTTTTTGCGGTCGCGGTCTCGGTCTTTTCGCCGCCGGGACCGTCCTGCGCGAAATGCCGCAGATCGAGACGCAGAGTGCGCGCGCCGTCTGTCCGGCACGTCTCCCGCAAGAAATCGTCGTGTACTGCGTCCCATTGACTCATTGCGCGCCGATCCCCCTCATAAAGTTGTAGCTCTCGGCCCCGATGTTTTGGAACAGCTCGCTTAGCATCACGAGCATCGCGGGCATTGTGATCACGATGATAATCAGGCCGACGAGGATTTTCAGCGGCATACCGACCATAAAAACGTTGATCTGCGGCATCGCCTTTGAGATAATGCCGAGCGCGACGTCTGTGAGCAGCACCGTAAAAACGATCGGCGCGGCCATGCGAAAACCGACGATGAAGATGTCCGAAAACAGCCGCATAAGGCCGTCGATTACCTCGCCGCTGATCGTCATATGCCCGAGCGGGATACTCTCATAGCTCCGGCAAATCGTCAAAATCACCGTGTGGTGCGCGTTTACGGTGATAAACACGAGCATACAGATCATAAAATAGAAATTGGACGTGACCGGTATCTGCAAATTGCTGACCGGGTCGAGCACGCTGACCATCGAAAAGCCGATTTTCATGTCGATCAGCTGCCCCGCGAGATAGATCGCCGAGAACATCAGGTAGGGGATAAAACCGATCGACACGCCGACGACAAACTCCCGCAGCGTAAAAAAGGCAAACTCCAGCGTCGTCCCGAGGGAGACCGGCACAGTTACCGAGCCGGAGCCCGTCACAAGCAGCGCGAGAAAAAAGGCGAAGCCGACCTTATAGTAAGTCGGCAGATTCCGCCTCCCGAAGATCGGCGACACAACAAACATGCCGGTCATTCTGACAAACACGAGCGCAAACAGCTCAACCGCGCCAACCAGCGCCTGCGTTAGATCGAAGTCCACCCCTTCGCCATCCTTTTATATTGATCGCTGATTATTTAACAGCCGGGCGACGTTGCTCCGCAACGTCTGACCTGCTGCCCGCCGCCGATTTACCTGACGATTTCCAGCACGCGCGCGTAGAGCCCAGCCGTAAATTCGACGCTCACTTTGCCCATCCACGCGCCGAACACCGCAAGCGAGACGAGGATCGCGAGCAGCTTCGGAATGAAGGTCAGCGTCTGCTCCTGTATGGACGTCGTCGCCTGAAAAATGCTGATCACGAGTCCGACGATCAGGCTGATCCCGAGCAGCGGCATCGAAAGATACAGGACCGTCATCATCGCGTCCCGCGCCACATCCATGATCACGCCCTGCTCCATACGAACCCTCTTTCTGCGGTTTTCCGCGGCTTGCTACGGTTTATTTACCCGCAAAACCGTCACTTGAAACTCTTTACGATCGTTTCCGCGACGAGACTCCACCCGTCGATCGAGATGAACAGCAGGACTTTGAAAGGCAGGGAGATCATGACCGGGGGCAGCATCATCATGCCCATGGACATCAGCGTGCTCGCGACGACCATATCGATCACAAGGAAGGGGATATAGATGAAAAAGCCGATTTGAAACGCCTTTGTGAGTTCGTTGATCAGAAACGCCGGGATTACGACGGTCATCGGCAGGTCCTGCGCGCGGAGGGGCGTCGGGAGCTTCGCAAGGCCGACAAAAAGTTCGAGCGACTTTTGGTCGTTTTCGCCAAACTGCTTTAGCATGAAGCCCTTCATCGTGTCGGATGCGCTCGTCGCGGCCTGCTCGAGCGTGACTTCCTCGCGAATATAGGGCTGGATCGCCTCGTCGTTCAGCTGCGTGAATACGGGCAGCATCGTAAAGAACGTCAAAAACAGCGCGAGGCTCACGATCACCTGATTCGGGGGCATTTGCTGCGTGCCGATCGCGTTGCGCACAAAGGAGAGCACGATGATCGTGCGCACAAACGACGTCATCATAATCAGGATCGAGGGCGCGAGCGAGAGCACCGTCAAAATCAGGAGTATCTGGATCGTGACGGCGACGTCGTCCGTCGTCTGGGCGCTTTCGGCGCCGAAGGAAAACCGGAACGGGACAAAGGTCTGCGCCTGTGCGGAAAACGCGGGGGCGGCAAACGTCAGCAGGAACACAGATATGAATACGAGCCTTTTGAGCCGGACGCGGGGCCGCGAGGCCGCGGCGGCGGCGGTTGCAGCGGCGGCGCGGAGCATGGCCGGAACGCCCGCAGGGACCGCGGCAGGAACGGCCGCGTTGTTTTTTATTCTCTTATTCATCACGATCCTTATCCTGTTCCCGGTAAGGCTCCGGCTCCCGGTAAAGCTCCGGCTCCGGGGCCGCGATATGCCTGATTCTGTCGATGTTGCTCCGAAACGGGCCGGTCTTGCCGGACGCCTTTTTTTCCTCGCGTCCGTCACGTCCGTCGCGTCCGTCACGTCCGTCGCGGCTGAGCTTTTGCTCCAGAAGCGTCCGAAAACTCTCCGCAAAGCCCGGCGGCGAGAGACCGTCCTGCGCCGTCTCCTCCTCCAGCGCGAGCTTTGAGAGCAGTGTGAGTTGTTTTGCGGACTTTGAGACAAGAAAGTATTCGTCGACGACCTTGACGATGTAGAGCTGCGCGTCCGCGCCGACAGAAAGGCTGTCGACGACCTCGATGTACTTGCTCTTGAACCTGCCCGCCGCGCGCTTTGCGACAAAGCGCGTCACGATATAACAGAGGGCCAGGATACAAAAAAAGACGAGAATGACAAAAAGGATTTCCCATACGCCGCCGAGCGCGGCGGCCAGCGGCGCGGGGGGCAAAGTCGTCGGAGCGGCCATGCTATAAACCCGGCCTTACCGCCGCGGCCAGCGCCTTGTCGATCGCGTCGACGACGCGGTCCGGCTGGAAGGGTTTTACGACAAAGTCCAGCGCGCCGGACTGGATCGACTGGATCACCATCGCCTGCTGGCCCATCGCGGAGACCATGACGATCCGCGCCGTCTGATCCGCCTTCATGATCTCTTTGACGGCCCGTATCCCGTCCATCTCCGGCATCGTGATGTCCATCAGCACAAGATCCGGGGCCGTCCGCTTGAACATCGATACGGCCTGAATGCCGTTCTCCGCCTCCCCGGCGATCTCATAGCCGTTTGCGACAAGGATGTCCCTGATCATCATCCTCATAAATGTCGCGTCGTCCACGATCAGAATTTTTTTTCCCATTCGGTCGAATCCCCCTCCTTCGCGCGTCGATTTCGTCTGTAAAATATCAAGCGGCCAAACTATATGCGTTTGGACGGGTGAATGATGTCCGTGACCCGCACGCCAAAACTCTCGTCGATCACGACGACCTCGCCCTTCGCGATCACCTTCCCGTTCACGAGAATGTCGACGGGCTCGCCCGCGAGCTTGTCGAGCTCGATAATCGAACCCTGCCCAAACTCCAAGATGTCCCGGATCAGCTTGTGCGTCCTGCCCAACTCGACGCTGACCTCGAGCTGGACGTCCATCACGAGCCCGATGTTCTTCTTGTCAAAAACGAGCGGCTCCTGCTCAAACGACTGAAAGTTCGCGGGCTGGACGTTCACATACTGCGGCGGGGCGGGCGGCTGCTGGGCGTACTGCGGCATCTGCTGCTGCGGGGCCGCGGCGTACTGCGGCTGCGCGTATTGCGGCGGCGGCGCGTACTGGGGCAAAGGCGCGGGCTGCGGCGGCGCGGCGGGCTGCGGGCTCTCCTTCGGTTTGTTTGACTCCATCAGCTTGTCGATCATGTCCTTTGCGAACGTGAGCGGCTGAATCTGCAATATCTTCGTGTCGAGCAGGTTTTCGACCGTCATATCAAACGAGACGACCGCGACCTTCTCGTCCGGGTCCACGTTGATGATCTCAAGCAGGGATTTGGCCTGATCGATCTTTACGCTGATCGCGCTCGGCGGCGAAATGTCGATCTTCATGTCAAACACATTGGAGAGCGAGGTCGAGGAGTTGCCGATCATCTGGTTCATCGCCTCGCTGATCGCGGACAGGTGGAGGTCCGTGATCTCGCCCTGCACGTTGACGCCGTCGCCGCCCATCATCAGGTCCGTGATCACCATCACGTCCGACTCGCGCAGCACGAGCATGTTCGAGCCGATCAGCCCCTCGGTGTACTCGACGCGCACGACGACGAGCGGAGCCTTATAGTTGCCCGCGATCTGGCGCATCGTGCTGACCGACACGGAAGGCGTCGTTATATTCACCTTGCGGTTCAGGAGCGTAAAGAGCGTCGTCGCGGAGTTGCCCATGCTGATGTTGCCGATCTCGCCGAGCGCGTCGACCTCCTCGGTCGAAAAGTCCGAACTCGGGTCGTCCCCAAGGATAAACGCGTCGTCGTCGCCGGACGCCGTCCGGGCCTCCGTCCCCGCGTCGGCCGCGCCCTGTCCGTCGTCGGCTGGATCCGGCAGCGAAGTGCCGTTCAGAAGGGCCTCTATTTCAGCCTGTGACAGCATCTCACCCATTAGTCGTCATCCTCCTTCTTGAATACCTGAGTGACTTTCAAAGCGGACTTGCGCCTGATTACGCCGGGCCGCGCCTTAAATTTCAACAGTTCGCCGACGTAGACGTCCACTTCCTCGTCGACGCCGCGCTCGAGGGGCAAAACGTCGCCCGCGGTGAGCTCGAGGAACTCCGCGACCGTGATGTTTGTCTTCCCGAGGACGCCGCGCACGGGCACAAGCGTGTTTTCGAGCTTGCGCTCCAGCATCTCGCGCGCGTTCGCGATCGGCTCCTTTTCGACGAGCGAGTACCAGAATTTTGTCGTGAGCTTTGACATTATCGGCTCGACGACCATGTAGGGGATGCAGATGTTCATCATGCCCTCGACGTCGCCGATCTTGACGTTCAGCGTCACAAGCGCGATCATCTCGTTCGGTGAGACGATCTGCGCGAACTGCGGGTTCGTCTCGATTTTGTCGAGCCGCGGGTTGATGCTGATCACGTTCTCCCACGAGCTGCGGTATACGTTCAACAGCTGTGTGAGCGTGCGCTCCAAAAGCGCGCTCTCAATCTCCGTAAACTCGCGCAGCTCCGTCATCGCGGCCCCGCGCCCGCCCAAAATGCGGTCGATGCAGCAAAACGCGATGGAGGGGGACATCTCGAAGATGATCGAGCCCGTCAGCGGGGAAAAATCCACGATCGCCATCACGTCCGGGTTTGTCAGGGAGTTGGAAAAGTCCCCGTAGGGCAGCGCGTCGACCGCGATCACGTCGACTTGCACGAGCGTGCGCAGATGCGCCGTCAAAAAGTTCGTCCCGAGCCGCGAATAGTTGTCATGTATGATATTGATCGTCTTTAGCTGGTCTTTTGCGAACTTGCTCGGGCGCTTGAAGTCAAAGACCCGCACCTTGCGCTCCGGGACCTCCGCCCCGGAACTGTCGGAATCCGCGCCGCCCGTCTCCGTCAGCTGCCGGAGAATATCGTCTATTTCACTTTGCGATAAGATGTCGCCCATTGCCTCACCACCCGCCCGCGTCTATCGCGCCGATTGATTTTGTGATGCCGGTTTATTTTGCGGCCCCGATTGATTTTTTGACGCCGATTGATTATTGGTAGTTCCACGCCGTAAACACGACGTCATAGATGATTTCCTTTACCTTCCTGCGGTCCTTTTCGGCGGGGATCGTCGTGAGTAAAAATTCGTTGAACTCCTGCTTTAACTCGTCCTTCGCCCGCGCCTTCGTCTCGAATTGAGCAAAATCCTCGACGGACATCTCCATAAAGTAGGTCGTGACGATCTCCTGCAAGTTCGGCTTGTTCAGCTCGATCTTCGCCGCGACATCCTTGATCCCGTCGATCGTATTGAAATATTTGACCGACATCTCGATGATCGCGTAGGACGGCTTTGCCGTGCTCGAGCTTTTGAGGTTGATCGGCTTTCCGGCCTCCAGAAGCGAGGCCGTACTGAGGCTCGCCTCGTCCGGCGGCTCAACGGCGGGGGCGGCGGCGTAAGACCCCGCGGGATCCCCCTCCTGCGCCGCGGCGGGGCGGTTGATGCCGACAATCACAATAAACGCCGCGAGCACCGCGATGATCAGCGTCAGCACCGCGATGATAATCAATAAGATAAAGAAATTCCCTTTTTTCTCCAAGATTTATGCCTCCTTTTCCAAACACACTCTATTTACCCGAAAAGTCGGCCTGAAAATCACTCGATTCTTGTTATGCGGCTTATTTTTTCTCGGAAACGGACAATACTGTCCACTATGTCGCCGACAGACTCGCGCACGACGAATTTTTTCCCGTTGACCGTCGTGATCACGGTGTCCGGCGTCGCCTCGAGCGTCTCGATGAGGTCGGAATTCAGGTAATACTCCTGCTGATTGAGCCGGGTCAGTTTTATCATCGCGTTAAGGGATTCCCTTCCGATCCTTACTCATTAGGTTAGGTGTCAAAAATCAGCCGGTCGGCGCTTAACGTTTCAGGTTCACGAGTTCCTGCAGCATTTCATCCGAGGTCGTGATGATGCGCGTGTTCGCCTGAAAGCCGCGCTGCGTTACGATCATGTCGGAAAACTCGCGCGAAAGGTCGACATTCGACATTTCCAGCGTGCCGGGCGCGAGCTT
>JAITSR010000126.1 GCA_031287655.1 Clostridiales bacterium | reverse complement strand
GTGAGGGCCTTTTCCTTGCGCTTTATCACAAGGGCGACCGCGCCTTCGGCGACGCCTCGCTCAAGCAGGAGCTCCATCGCGCCCAGCTCCTTTTGCGTGTAGAGGTGCTCGAGTTCACCCGAAAGGGACGACACACCGACGACCACGTTGTCGGCAATGCCCTCGTTCAGGAAAAAACGGGCCACCTCCAAGCAGCGGAAGATCGAATTTTCCCTGTCAAAAAGCGTGAAAGAGGGCCCCGCAAAACCCCAATGGGCGGATATCCGGTTGCCGCGAATATTCGTGACGATCCCCTGCACATTGTCGGAATTTTCCCGCGCTTCCTCGTCCTCTCTGAGGATTTTGACGATCTCGTCCCGCTGCGCCGCCGTAAGATCGGGGCAGGTGTCCTCGAGGCTTTTTACGAGGCTGTCGTTCAGCTCCACGCTCGCCATAAAGAGCTGATCCGTGTAGTCGGGGGCGCTGTGTACGATCACCGCGGTGTTCGGCGAAAGCCCTTTTACAATCCCCGCGTCGTCGATCGCCTCGGCGGCCACGTCCAGCATGAGCATGTCTTTTCGAAGGAAGTAGGGGTCGCCCTTCAGCGGCATTTTATAGCGCATGAAGTCAAAGTTGACGCTGTTGATATACGCGCCCTCGGGCATTTTGCGAAAGCCCAGCGCGGAAAGGTAGTCGGCGTCGGTCTCAAAGCCTCTCCACCTGTCTTTATCCGGTTTTGTAAAAGCCTTTTTCGAGAGCGTCAGGCCCTTCATAAAACTCTCGACCGTGTCGAAACCGCCGATGTGGAGGCCCATGCCGACGATCGCGATTTCGTCGGGGCTCGTGGCCGCCGCGTTTTGTGTCCCCGCCACGGCGAGACTGCTCTGCGGCTTGGCTTTGGCGAGGCCGCTCTGGGGCCTTGCTTTTTGGTATTCTCTCAGCACCAAATGGGCGTTGATCCCACCGAAGCCGAAGGCGTTGACCCCCGCCCGCCTCGGTTTTTTACCGCGTTTCCAAGGCGTATTCGTAAGAACGATACGATCGCACAGCGGGTCCTTTACCCCGACCGTCGCGGGGATCACTTCATGCTCCATCGCAAAAATCAGCTTTGCGATCGACGCGTTGGCCGTGGCCGTAAAGAAATGTCCGGTGCTCCCCTTTAGCGCGCCGAGTAACGGGCGCCGCGCCCCCTCGCCGAAGAACCGGTTGATCGACTCGATCTCCGTCTGGTCCCCGACGATCGTCCCTGTCGCGTGGCACTCGATATAGTCGAGCTCCTTCGACAGGCCGCCGCTGTAAGCCGACCGGTAGGCGGCGAGCTGCCCCTCCGCGGCGGGGGCCATCACGCCCGCGCCCATGCCGCCGTCGTTTGACCAGCCGATGTTCTCTATGACGGCCAGAATTTTGTCCCCCTCGGCCTCGGCGTCCGACAGTCGCTTGAGCGCAAACACGCCCGCCCCCGAGCCTGTGATCAGACCCTTTGTGTTCTTATCCAAGGGGACGCTCTCCCCGACGCCGCACAACACGCCGAAGATGTCAAAAAGCCCGCAGATTCCGGCGACCGTCTCGTTGGAGCAGTGGGAACCGGCGATCATCATATCCGCTTCCCCCGAATTCAGATACATAGAGGCGAGCTTTAGCGCATAGAGCGGCGAGGCGCACGCGGCGTTGAACATGACCACGGGGCCGCCCAAGCCGCGCTTTTCCGCGACAAGCCGCGCCGCTTCCGTGTCGGCGAGCAGGCTCTCGGGCTTTAGGTTCTCGCTCTGCCGCACAAATGTGTGCCGAAAGCGACCGTCCGCGGATTCGGCGGCATAGCCGCTCAAAATCGTGTTGACTTCTTTTCCGACGGTGGCGGTCAGGAAGGGATACATCGCGTCGAGCTGATCCTTCATCGTCATCGCGACCGAGCCCATCACCATACCGGTCCGCTTTAATTTGCCGGCGTCCCCGGCGGCGCCGGACTCCTTTAGGGCCTCGTCCGTCACATAGGCGACCCACTTAAAGAGCTCGCCGAGTCTGTCAAACTCCTCAATTTCCTGATCCGAAAGCCTGCCGCGGAAAAAAGCCTCCGAGCCCGAACGCGGCAGCCCGCTCCTTTCGATCGGCTTGCCCATAAAGCTGTCCCGCGAAAGAAACGTCTCCCCTTTGATCAGTCTGTCCCAAAACTTTTCTTTGTCGGCATAATCCGGAAACAGGCAGCCCATGCCGACGATTGCGATATTATCCATCTATGTGTCCATTCCTCCCACTGTTAATACCAAATTTGACGCCGCTTCCGCCGTCGGCGTCGGACCCGCGAGACCAAAGTCCGGCCTGATCAGGCGCTCGCCGCAGTTGACGACGATCTGACACACCCCGGGCTCCTGCGTATATTCAAACTGCTCCATAAAATACCGCGTCCCGACCTCGACCGGGATCATTCGCGCGTCCGTCCCCTGCATCGCGGACTTAATCGAGTCGCTCGCCATGCCGCCCGCCTCCCACAGCCCCCAATTCACGGATATGACCTTGCAGCTCCGCTGCCGCCTTTTAAACTCGAAAGCGAATTTATTCATCACCTCGTTGGCCATCGCGTAGTCGCTCTGACCCGCATTGCCAAAACAGGCGGCGATCGAACTGAAGAGCACGAGGTATTTCAGCTTTTTTGTGTCCACGCTCTTTAAGCACGCGCGCAGGCCGCGGATCTTGGTCCCGAATACGTTGTCGAAGTCGGCGGCGGTCTTGCGCTGGATCTTTTTGTCCGCGATGTTGCCCGCGCCGTGAACAATGCCCGTCACGCGGCCAAACTCGGCTTCGGCCTCCGCGACGGTCTTGATAAACGCCTTTTCGTCCGTAACGTCGCAGCGGAAGTATTTTGCGCTGCCGCCGACATTGCGGATCGCTTTTAGAGTATCCTCCACCTCCATTTGATTGATCGCGGCGTTTACGAGCGCGTTCACCTCCGCGGGTCTGGGTTTTGACGCGGCGTCTTTGGCCAGCTTTGCCAACGCCAGCTTTTGCAGGCTCGATCTATCGCGCCGCCGCTCCGTCCAGCCGACGTCCCCGGAGGCGTCCGTCCTGCCGAGCAGAATGAAGCGCCCCTTGCTTTTTTCGGCCAATTTGATCGCGCAGGCGGCGGTGATCCCGCGGCCGCCCCCGGTGACCAAAAAGACGTCCTCGGGGCCCGGCGCCGCTCCGGGGTGTTCGGGGATTTCGGGGTATTCTTCCGTCAGCTCCAAAAACCTGCGTTTCCCGTCCGCCGCCCTGCCCACCTCGGCATACTCGCAGCCGGGCTCGAACACTTCCTCCAAAAGGTATTCCGCCGCCTTTTCCGGGGGAATGTCACGGCAGACGTCCACGGCTTTGCTGAATATCTCGCCGTCCCATTCGACGTTCAGGGCTTTGTGCAGGCCCAGCAGCCCGCCCTGCATATGGGCGGCCGCGACCGCGTCAACGGGGGTGTCCGCCGCCCCGCCGTCCGGCCTGTCGGCCGCGCCGCTCCCCTGCCCGCGACCCGTCCCCAAACCGAGCCTGCCGTCCATCCTTACGGCGCTCACAAAGAACCTGCGCCGCCCGTCCGGCTCGGAATGGTTTACAAAGTTCTTCGCGCACAGGAACACGGTCTTGAGCGCATCCTGCTCCTCAGGGTCAAAATCCTCCCTCCCGTCATTGACGGGTATTGATGAGATATGCAGGAACCCCGCCAGAGGGCGGGCGCCCTGTTCGCCTGTGAGCTTTTTGAAAAGTTCCCCTATCGATGCCTCCCCCGCTTCCGCGATCCGATAAATCGGCGCGCCGACGCTTTTTTTGCTTGTCGCGGTCTTTTTACGGCAACCCGGTATTTCAAGGATCACGGTGTCGTATCCGAGCGATCTCATTCTTTGGGATGCGATGTCGGAGACGCCGTTTTCGTCCCTCGTAATGATCACCAAACCGCCCTTTTCGGACGCTCCGGACGCCAAAGGCCACGCAGGCGCCGCCTTTGCCGCCCCCGTCGCCGCTTTTAGCCCGACGGTATAGCGCTTGATGGCCCGCTCGGTCGCGCGTTGATCTTCACCTTGCCGCGGAAGCGGAGGCGGGAGCGGCGCTAGTGCGTTTTTTTTTTAAGGTATTCGCTGATCTCAGCGATTGTGTGCAGCATCGCGATCGACTCCGCGTCCTCCTTTTCCAAGCTGCCTTGGAACTGCGTGTTCAGTTCGGAAAAAATCTCGATACGCTTGATTGAGTCGATCCCGAGGTCCGACTCAATGTTCATGTCGGCGTCCACGAGTTCCTCCGGATAGCCTGTTTTTTCGGCGACGATTTTGATGATCGCTTCGGTCAGGTCAAAAGGCCCTTCGATCGGGAAGGCATTGCCCTGCGCCGCAAAGACGGCGGGGGCGGCGGCGACTTCCGGTGCAGCCGCCGGGACCGGCGCCGCGGGCGCGGCCGGCGACGCAAACGGGACCGGCGCGGCAGGCACGGCCGGAAAGGCGGGCGCGGTCGGCTGCGCAAACGCGGCAGGCGACGCAAACGGAGTCGGCGCGGCAGGCGCGGCCGGAAAAGCGGGCGCGGCCGAAAGGGCCGACCGCATTGAAACCGGCTGGACCAATTGGTCGGCGCGGCCGCTTTGCCCATAGGCCGATTGCGCCGCATCCCCCAAAATGCTCCGTTGGCCTTGGAAGTATGCCTCATAGGCTTTCATGCTGTTATGCTGAAACGCCCCTGCGAACCGCAGCACATCCTCCTGTCGGGCGCCGGACGCCGCGCCGCGCAGTAAATCCTTTAACGTCCCGATCTGATATTCCTGCGACGCCAAAAACCGCTCCAAAGCCTGACCGTTCAGGCTCTGGAGCTCGATCACCGTTTCATTTGCATCCATCCGCACCTCGACGTCCCCCTCTTCATCGCGTAGTAAATCATCCGGAGTGTTTGTGAAATCAGGCGGCGCCCTTAACGTACCGGGCGGTCCGATGAACTTGTCAAGCGGCTCGTCCGCCGCCCACTTCGCCGCGTCGACCAGCGCCCTTTTGGCCGGCGTCATATAGACGATCGGGTCGACCACATAGGACGACTTGGGCGCCTCGTCCTTGAAAATATCGCCTATAGCCTTGGCGTAGGGATCGGCGGACAACGTAAGGCCCAACAGACGCAGCTGAACGAAGGCTTCTTCCAGCTGCCGGAGCGTGGTTTTGCCGTCGCCCGCGCCTCCGCCGCCACCTGCGCTTGCGGCCTTGCCGCCGTCCATGCTGATCACTTCGTGTTCCCTGCCCGCGAGAATCCGGGATGTCAGTCCGGAAAGCGCCCTGCCCGGCCCGACCTCCACAAAAACCCTCGCGCCCTTTTCATAAGCGTCCAAAACGGCGCTTTTAAAAAGCACCGGTTTTTCGATCTGCCGCGAAAGCGTCTTTTTCGCCGTGGCGGCTGTTTTTCCATACGGTTTGCCGTCCGCGCAGGAATACAACTCCTTTTTTAACGCGGAAAACGGAATTTGATCGATCGCCGCGTTAAATTCCCTGTTCGGCCCCGCCATATAAGGCGAGTGAAAGGCGCGGGATACCTTTAGGATCGACGCGGAAACGCCCTTTTCATTCAAGTCGGCGACGAACCTTTTCAGTTCCCCCATATCGCCGGAAACCGTCGTCTGCGCGTCGCTGTTCTCATTTGAGATATAGAGCTTGTCGGCGTTCTTGATCAATTCAAGACATCGCGCCTTGTCGGCAAAAACGGCGGCCATGCCCGTCTCCGGCTCCGACCCGGCGCCGCCCGCGGACATCACGGCGCCCCTTATCGCCGCGAGCTTCACAAAGGCCCGCTCGTCGATCGCGCCGCCTGCCCAGAGCCCGGTGATCTCCCCAAAGCTGTGACCGATCAAAAAATCCTCGCGGTAGCCGCGGGCCGAAAGAATCTTGTATATGCCGCCGCAGACGGCGGCGAGCGCTGGCTGCGTATATTTTGTGTCCAAAAGCTTCGCCTCGGCATCGGCGCGCGCACGCTCATTCGTGGGCGCCGCAAAGACGACCTCGGACACGGGGTCCAGCCCCATCTCAATCAGCGCGTCGTCCACGAGGCCAAAAAAGCGTGACAGTTCGGGATAGCACGCAGTCGCCTCGCTGAACATGTCCAAATACTGCGCGCCCTGCCCGGAGAAAAGCGTCGCGATTTTTGCTCCGTCCGGCAAACCCGCGCTCCTGTAAAAAATGCCCTCCGGGTCCTTGCGCCAGCTCTCTATAACGCCGCCGTCGCCGTCGCCGTCGCCGTCGCCGCGCTCATTGCCTGCGCCGCCCGCGAGCGACTCCGCGGCGATTCGCAGCTTCTCCGCGGCCTCCTCCCGGCAAACGGCCGC
>JAITSR010000105.1 GCA_031287655.1 Clostridiales bacterium | reverse complement strand
TGAGCGACAGCGTAATCAGGCTGTCCCCATCCGCGTCCCCGCTGCCGCCCGCTCCCGCTCCCGCGCCCGCACTGCCCGCACCGTCCGCACTCTCGTCCATGCCGCCGTCCGCGCCCCCGCTGCCGCCCACACCGCTCGCACCGTCCGCGCCCCCTGCGCCGTCCCCGGCGGGCCTCGTGACAAAGCGGCTTTTGTGCAGACCGAGCGCGGCGTCAAAAATCCCCTCGACCGCCGCGGCCCCCGCGAACATGATCTCCCGGTCGAACGCGTCCGGGCCCGCGCCGCGGAGCGGTCTGTCAAAGCGGAGGGCATAGGTCCCCCCGCCGTTTACGACAGCCGTAATCCGCCCTTTGACCGCGCGCCCGTCCGCAATCGAACGGCTCAACCCCTTCGCGAGCCGCTCATACCCTTCCGAGCCGCCCTGCGCGGCAAAAGCCGCCGCCGCGTACACACAGAGCGCCGCCGCGAGGATCAGAACGAGGGGCAGTTTTTTGGACGTTTTTTTTACGCGCATCGGGCTCACTTTCTGGACAAGTCGCGAATTTGCGGCTATAATCAATCTTGGAACAATTATAAAGAACGCATATAGGAGCATATCCACTGTATCACGGAAACAAAAAAAATAAAAGGAGACGGTATCAATGAGCAAAATCGTTCTGATCGGCAGCAACCACGCGGGGATCGCGGCCGCCAACACGCTTCTGGACAAGTATCCGGAAAATGAACTCGTGATCATCGAGCGCAACACGAACCTGAGCTATCTGGGATGCGGGACCGCGCTCTGGATCGGCAGACAGATCAAAGGCGTCGACGGCCTGTTTTACACCTCGGGCGAGACGATCGAGGGGAAGGGCGCAAGGATTCTGATGGAGACGACCGCGGACCGGGTCGACTTTGCAAAGAAGATTGTCTACGCGACGCAAAAAGACGGCAAGAAGTTGGAGGAACCCTACGACAAGCTGATCCTCGCGACGGGCTCGCAGCCGATCACGCCGCGCATCCCGGGGATCGACAAAAAGGGCGTCCACTTTGTAAAGCTGTTTCAGGAGGGTCAGGCGATCGACAAGGCGCTCGACGAGCCCGCGGTGCAAAAGGTCGCCGTCGTCGGGGCCGGTTACATCGGTGTTGAGATCGCCGAGGCGATCAAGCGCCGCGGCAAGACGCCGCTGCTGTTTGAGGCGTTTGACACGAGCCTTGCGACGTATTACGACCCGTGGTTTACGCATGACATGGACAAGAACCTCGCGGATCACGGCGTCGAGCTGCATTTTGGCGAAAAGATCACGACGATCGACGGCGGGGCGGACGGTAAAGTCTCGGGAGTGACGACCGACAAGGGCAAGTATGCCGCGGACCTCGTGATCCTCTCGATCGGTTTTCGGCCCGACAACGCGCTCGGCAAGGAGCATCTGAAACTTTTCACGAACGGCGCGTACCACGTTGACCGCCATCAGCGCACGAGCGACCCGGACGTCTACGCGGTCGGCGACAGCGCGACCGTTTGGTACAACGCGACGGACTCCGAAGCCTATATCGCGCTCGCGACAAACGCGGTGCGCAGCGGAATCGTCGCCGGACACAACATCGGCGGCACGGCGCTCGAGTCGACCGGCGTTCAAGGCTCAAACGGCATCTGCATCTTCGGCTACAAAATGGTCTCGACCGGCCTGAATCTCGCGGCGGCAAAAAAAGCCGGTTTCGACGCCGTGTACACGGAATATGAGGACTATCAAAAGCCGGGCTTTATCGAGGAGGACAACAACAAGGTCAAGCTCCGCGTCGTCTATGACAAAAAGTCCCGCCGGATACTCGGCGCGCAGATGGCTTCGCTCTCGGATATTTCGATGGGGATCCACATGTTCTCGCTCGCGATTGAGGAAAAGTACACGATCGAAAAACTCGCGCTGCTCGACATCTTCTTTTTGCCGCATTTTAACCAGCCATACAACTACATCACAATGGCGGCGCTCAGCGCGAAGGAATAGCGCGTGACAGTACAGTGGACTGACGCGTGATAAAGGGACAGGACGCGGCACGACACGACAAAGGGACAGGACGCGACACGACACGATAAAGGAATAAGACGACACGACACGACAAAGGAATCGTATATGCAGAAGATCGGATTGAACGAACTGAGAGAGCGCTTTCTCGCCTTCTTTGAGGGCAAGGGACACCTTCGGATGCACAGCTTCCCGCTGATCCCGAAAAACGACAGGAGCCTGCTTTTGATCAACTCGGGGATGGCGCCGCTAAAACCGTATTTTACGGGCGCGGCGGCGCCCCCCGACAAGCGGGTCACGACTTGCCAGAAGTGCATCCGCACGCCGGACATTGAAAACGTCGGCAAGACCGATCGCCACGGCACGTTTTTTGAAATGCTCGGCAACTTCTCGTTCGGCGACTATTTTAAGCGTGAGGCGATCCTTTGGGCGTGGGAATTTTTTACGCAGGAGCTCGGTCTGCCGCGGGAGCGGCTCTATCCCTCGGTCTTTACGGAGGACGACGAGGCTTACGGAATCTGGCGCGACGAGGTCGGTCTGCCGGAGTCGCACGTCGTCCGGCTCGGCAAAGAGGACAACTTCTGGGAGCATGGGCTGGGGCCGTGCGGGCCTTCCTCCGAAATCTATTTTGACCGCGGGCCGGAAAAGGGCTGCGGCAGGCCGGAGTGCGCGCCGGGCTGCGACTGCGACCGCTACATTGAGGTCTGGAACCTTGTGTTCACGCAGTTTGACCGCAAGGAGGACGGCAGCTACGAACGGCTCGCGCACCCGAACATCGACACCGGTATGGGTTTGGAGCGGCTCGCCTGCGTCATGCAGGGCGTCGACAACCTGTTCGAGGTCGACACGATCCGCGCCCTGCTCGACAAGGTGTGCGGATTCGCAAATGTGTCTTACAAGACGGACGCGCAAAGCGACGTCTCGATTCGCGTGATCACGGACCACATCAGAAGCACGGTCATGATGGCGGCGGACGGCGTGGTCCCGTCGAACGAGGGCCGGGGTTATGTACTGCGGCGGCTATTGCGCAGAGCCGCGCGCCACGGGCGGCTTTTGGGTATCGAAGGCCGCTTTTTGAGCGAGCTTTCGGAGACGGCCGTCGCGCTGTCCGGCGGCGCGTATCCGGAGCTCTTGGAAAAGTCCGAATACATCAAAAAGGTGATTTCGGTCGAGGAGGGGCGCTTTGCGCAGACGCTCGACCAAGGGCTCGCGATCTTCCGGGAGTATCTTGCGGACGTCAAGGCCGCGGGTCGCGGAAGTCTCGGCGGGGATTTGGCGTTTAAGCTGCACGACACCTACGGTTTTCCGCTCGACCTGACGCGCGAGATCGCGGAGGAGGAAGGCGTCGCGGTCGACGAGGCCGTTTTTCGCGAAAAGATGGAGGAACAGCGGGCAAAGGCGCGGAGCGCGCTCAAGGCAAAGGATGCCGCCGCGTGGGGCGGGATTCTGCTCGAGGGACTCGACGCTTCCGTGAAAACGGAGTTCGTCGGGTATGAGACGATGAGCGCCGACGCCGCGGTGCTGGGGCTTTTTGCGGACGACGGGACCGCGGTTGAGCGGGCGGCAGAGGGCGAGACCGTGACGGTCGTGCTCGACCGGACGCCTTTTTACGCGGAGAGCGGCGGGCAGCAGGCGGACACGGGGAGAATTACCGTTTCCGGCGGCGAGGTTTCGGTGTTTGACTGCAAGAAAACCGAAAACGGCGTCTACCTCCACTTGGGCGAGGTGACAGGCGGCTCGATCGCGCGCGCGGACGCCGCCCGGGCCGAGCTTGACGCGGCGCGGCGGCGCGACACGGAAAAGAACCACACGGCGACCCATCTTTTGCAGGCGGCGCTAAAGCGCGTGCTCGGGGACCATGTGAACCAGTCCGGCTCGCTGGTCGGCCCGGAAAAGCTGCGCTTCGACTTCAATCACTTTGAGGCCGCGGGCGCGGATGCCGTCGCGGAGGCCGAGCGGCTCGTCAATGAACAGATTTTTTCCGGACTGCCCGTGACGGTGCGCGAGATGGACATTGAGACGGCGCGGGGGACCGGCGCGCAGGCGCTGTTTGGAGAAAAATACGGCGACGTCGTGCGCGTCGTGTCTGCGGGGGCGTTTTCGCGCGAGTTCTGCGGCGGGACGCATGTGGAGAACACGCGGGAGATCGGGCTTTTTGTGCTGCTCTCCGAGAGCGGCGTCGCGGCGGGCATCCGCCGGATCGAGGCGCTGACGGGCGGCGCGGCGTACCGACATCTAAAGCAGGCGGAGCGCGTGTTGAGCTATTCGGCGGCGCTGCTAAAAGCCTCGCCAAACGAACTGCCGCAGCGAATTGCCGCCCTGCAGCATGAGACAAAAGAACGCGAGCGGGAGATTGAGCGGCTGACCGCGCGGCTGATCTCCGGCTTGGTCGACGAGGCCCTGAGCGGCGCGGCGGAGACGGGGCCGGTGCTTTTGATCGCGCGGCGCTTCGACCAACTCGACGCCGACGGGCTGCGCGGTATGGCGGACAGCCTCCGCGAGCGCGAGCCGAGATGCGTCGCGTTGCTCGCGTCCGGAAAGGACGGGCGCGTTGGCTTTGTCGCGGCGGCGGGAAAGGCGGCGGTCGCGGCGGGGGTACACGCGGGCAATTTGGTAAAGGCGGCCGCGGCGGCGGCGGGCGGCGGCGGCGGCGGGCGGCCGGACATGGCGCAGGCCGGGGGCAAGGACCCCGCGCTGATCGAAGCGGCGCTCGCGGTCGTGCCGGAGACCTTGGCGCGGCAAATAAAGAAGTGACGTATAGAAAGGCATACTGAGCCATGAGTGATTGTATCTTTTGTAAAATCGTCGCGGGGGAGATTCCGGCGGAGCGCGTCTATGAAAACGATCAGGTGGTTGCGATCCGTGACATTGCGCCCGTCGCGCCCGTGCATGTGTTGATTCTCCCAAAGGCGCACTACCCGAATATCCTCGCGCTCGACGGCGGCGAGGGGGATGCCGCGCTTTTGGCCGGGGTCCAGCGGGCGGTGAGGGAGGTCGCGCGCAAAGAGGGCGTTGAGACGAGCGGCTTTCGGCTGATCATAAACTGCGGGGAGGACGGCGGCCAGACGGTCCCGCACCTCCACTATCACTTGCTGGGCGGCAGGACGCTGGGCGCGCGCCTCGTGTAGACTCGAGCTCAAAAAATGTGTCGTGCGGAACATTGACAAACCGGGGTGATTGTGGTTAAATACAGTTTGTCGGCTTTTTGGGAG
>JAITSR010000088.1 GCA_031287655.1 Clostridiales bacterium | reverse complement strand
AAAGGGTGCAGCAGTCGCTGAATGTGGCGCCCGTGAAAGAAGAATGTCAGCAAGATGTAGTAAAACGACTGAAGCGTTTTGAGTGAGCAAATCAAAAAGGGGCGGGGCGGCCGATATTCGGCCGCCCCGCCCCATTTTGATTTGCTCACTCAAAACGCTTCAGTCGTTTTACTACATCTTGCTGACATTCTTCTTTCACGGGCGCCACATTCAGCGACTGCTGCACCCTTTTTAACTCCTCAAAAACCTCCCGCACGCGTTCTCTGGCCGCCAGATACGCAACCGCGTATCTCGTCTTTTCAGCCCATTGGCTGATTTCCTCAGCCCAATCAAACAGTGTTTTAAACACATCAATGTTCACACCGCTATCCACGAGCTTTGTTAAAAGGGGCCGCAGCTCATGCACTCTCTGAAACTCAATCTTCTTCTCGATATATACGGCCTTAACGAGCTTCTCGGCAGCCTGCTGGCAATGATACGCCGCATAGTTTACAGCGATCTCGTCCGGCTCGCCAAGATAGAACCCCGCCCCTTTCATATCTGCCGCGGCTAAGCTCAGCCAATCATTTGCAAGCTGTGTCATCCAGCCACCTCATATCATAGTATTGTATGCCATACTTCCATACATACCAGTAACAATGTCCAAACTGCGCTCTCCACCTGTCAAAATTCGCCACAGTATCGCTTAACATATCCACGCTCTTATTTACATTCCAAGTGTCCGCCTTCGATGTCTCATACAAAACATCGCGCAAATCTGTCAATTCGGATATGGATATATCTCCCAAAATGAGCGCGTCCAAATCAGAATCCGTCGTATGGTTTGGTGTCACAGCGCTCCCAAATACCCACAACTGTTCCGTGTTCTTGGGCCGATTCTCAAACAGCGCCTTGACATACAATTGACGCCGCGGATGCACCCACCGAAACAGCGGGTCGCCCACATCGCTGTCAACCTCAAACTCACGCGCCACGCGCTCACCACTATCCAGTAACATATTCCACTCCTTTAAATCAAGTATAACTTCCACGCCTCAAAAGTCAAGCATATGAGCGACTTCGGGTCAGGCCGTGACGACCTTGCTCGCCTCGTGCAGCCCCAAATACTCGACCGCGTCCTCGACCATTTTATACTTTAATATTTTGCCCGCCGCGTTCATCGGGAACTCATAGACAAAACGCACATATTTTGGCACCTTCTGGCGCGCCATGTGATCGCGCACAAAGGCCTTGATCTCGTCCTCCGTCGCCGCGCCGTCCTCCTTTAAGATCACGCAAGCCAGAATCTCCTCGCCGTACTGCTTGTCCGGCACGCCGACCACCTGCACGTCGCGCACCTTCTCGTAAGTATAGAGAAAATCCTCGATCTCCTTGGGGTAGATGTTCTCGCCGCCGCGGATGATCATATCCTTCATGCGCCCCGTGATTTTATAGTTGCCGTCCGGCCGCCGGAGCGCAAGGTCGCCCGTGTGGAGCCAGCCGTCCTTGTCGATCGCGTTTGCGGTCGCCGCGGGCATTTTATAATAGCCCTTCATGATATTATAGCCGCGCGCGACGAACTCGCCCGTCGTATCGTCCGGCAGGTCGGCGCCGGTCGCCGGGTCGACGATCTTGCACTCGATCCCCGGCAGGGGCCGCCCGACCGTGTTCACCTTCACCTCGACCGCGTCCTCGGATGTCGACATCGTGCAGCCGGGGGAGCTCTCCGTCTGGCCGAACACGATCGTGATGTCCGTCATGTGCATTTTTTCAAGGACGTCCTGCATCGTCTTGACGGGGCAGGGGCTGCCCGCCATGATCCCGGTGCGCATCTGTGAAAAGTCCGTCTTGTCAAAGTCCTCGTGCCCGAGCATCGCGATGAACATCGTCGGGACGCCGTTGACCGCCGTGACCTTCTCCCTGTTGATCGCGTCGAGCGACAATTTTGGCGAAAACGCCGGGACCGGGACCATCGTCGCGCCGTGCGTGACGCTCGCGGTCATCGTCAGCACCATGCCAAAGCAGTGGAACATCGGGACCTGAATCAAGAAGCGGTCCGCGGTCGAGAGGTCCATGCGGTCGCCGATGTTCTTGCCGTTGTTCACGACGTTGTAATGCGACAGCATGACGCCCTTGGGGAATCCCGTCGTGCCGGAGGTGTACTGCATGTTGCAGACGTCGTGGCGGTTGATCATCGCCATGCGCTGATACACGATCTCGACCGGCGTCCTGTCCGCGAGCGCGAGCGCCTCGTTCCACGTCAGGCAGCCCGGCTGCTTTGAGTCGACCGTGATCACATTGCGCAAAAAAGGCAGGCGGGCCGAGTGCAGCGGTTCCCCGGGCCGGAGCGCCGCGAGCTCGGGGCAGAGCTTTTGGATCGTGCCGACGTAGTCCGAATCCTTAAAGCCGTCGATCAGCACGAGCGTGTGCGTGTCCGACTGGCGCAGAAGGTACTCGGCCTCATGGATTTTATACGCCGTGTTGACCGTCACGAGCACCGCGCCGATCTTTGTCGCCGCCCAGAATGTGACGAACCACTGCGGCACGTTCGTCGCCCAAATCGAGACCTTGTCGCCGCGCTTCACGCCGAGCGAGATCAGGGCGCGCGCAAAGGCGTCGACGTCGTCGCGGAACTCTTTATACGTGCGGGTGTAGTCGAGCGCCGTGTATTTGAACGCGAACTGATCCGGAAACTCCTCGACGACGCGGTCGAGCAGCTGCGGGAATGTCAGATCGATCAGCGACTCCTTCTCCCAGATGAATTTTCCGGTACTGGCCTTGTTGTAAAAGAGCTCGCTGTGTACCGAGGCTTTTTCGGTATAGCGGCTCATGTAGTTCGCGTAGTGCGGGATCGCGATGCCCGCGTCCTCGAGGTCGTTCGACCAGCGTTTGACCCATTCGAGGGAGACGAAGCCCTCGTAATTGATCGAGCGCAGCGCGCGGATCATGTCGTCAATCGGCAGATCGCCCTCGCCCATCAGCCGGTACGCGATTTTCTGGTTTTTCTCGACGACGGAGTCCTTGATGTGGATATGCTTGATGTACGCGCCGAGGTTCTGCACGGTCTGCTCGGGGGCCTCCCCGGCGAAGCGGAACGGGTGGTGGACGTCCCAGAGCGCGGCGACGGCGTCGCTGGCCGTCTGTTCGAGCAGCGAGCGCAGGCGGTCCGTTTTCGCGTATACGCCGTTCGTCTCGACGAGCAGCGTCACGCCGCGCGCCTCGGCGAGCGGGGCCAAGTCTTTTAGCTGCGAGAGCACGAGCGCGTCGTCGACCTCCCCGTCCGGCGTGGGCGCGAGATCCGCGAGAATCCGGATATAGGGCGTGCCGAGTTTTGAGGCGAGCTCGATGTAGGCCGTGATTTCCTCGAGGTTCTCGGACCTGCGGTCCGCGAATTTTAAGCAGCAGTTCGACGAAAAGCAGGGGATCGAAAGCCGCAGGGACGCGAGCTTTTCGATCGTCGCGGGCAAAGCGCCGGATGTGAACGGCGCGGCGCGGTAGGCGGAAATGTCCTCTCCGAGCCCTCTGATCTCGATGCCGTCAAAACCGAGGTCCTTTGCCATCGAGTAGATGTCCTCCCAAGTGGAATTGGGGCAGGCCAGTGTGGAAAATGCGATCTTCATGTGTCGGCTCCTCCTTTGTTTTTGGGAAATAAAAAATCTCCGCCTCCTATTTTGTAAGAGACGAAGATTGGCTTCTCCGCGGTACCACTCTTATTGGGACGGCTGCCCGCCCCCGCTCGCCGTATCGGACCCGCCCCGCCGCGCGCTGCTGCTACTGCACCGCCGCCGGTTCGGATTGAATACATTCCCATGATTACGGAGGGAAAACCCGGTCGCGCCTACTTGCGCTCCGCCGCAAAGAATCGGCCTTTTTAGGCCGCCGCGGCGTTTATGAGACAATATCGAAATGCCTCGCGCGTTCAGTTGACTGCTCAAGGGGGAGCGCATATCCCCGCCTCCGCGCCGCCTCGCACCAGATGAGCTGTTGATGATCTTCGCTCAAACGGCGGCTCTCTGTGGCTTCGTCCGGGGACTGCTTTTGCCCTGTCATCGCATTTATGAATCGAAGTATACAGGATTATGATTTTCGTGTCAACTATTTTTTGCGCCCCAAAAAATCTTGATCTTCCGCCGCCAAAGCGATATGCTGTATCTCATGAACAACATCCTATTTGTTGAAGACGACGCCATCATTGCCTCCGGGCTGCGCTACGCGTTGGAGAGCGAGGGCTACACGGTCACGCATTGCGACAGCGCGGCGGACGCGAAAGACGTAATCGCGGGCGGACAGACCTTTGACTTGGCCTTGCTGGACATAGGACTGCCGGACGGCAACGGTTTTGACGTGTTAAAAAAACTGAGGGCGCGGGGCGATACCCCCGCAATTTTTCTCACCGCCGTGGAGGATGAGGCGAACACCGTACTGGGATTTGATTTGGGCGCGGATGATTATGTGACCAAGCCTTTTCGTCTGCGCGAGCTGATTTCGCGCGTGAAGGCGGTTCTGCGCAGGCGGGAAGGCGGTACCGCGGAAACGCTCACATTGGGTCCCGTGCAGATCAACACGCGCACGGCAAAGGTCGCCCAAAACGGCGAGGATGTGGAACTGACCGCGCTCGAATACAAATTGCTGCTGACATTCGCGTCAAACAAGGGGCGAATCCTGACGCGCGCGCAGCTTCTGGAAAGCCTCTGGGATACGGGCGGGAATTATGTTACGGACAACACGCTGACCGTTTATGTGAAGCGTCTGCGGGAAAAACTGCATGATGAAGACCTGATTGAAACGGTGAGAGGCGTGGGGTATCGGGCATGAGCAAGCAGGTGAAGCGGCTGATTCTGAGCCTTGTCGTTATCGGAACAGCGGGCGTCGCCGCCAGCTTTTGCGTATCTCTCCGCGCTGGGCTGATCTCCGCGATCGCGACAGGCTGTCTGTGCGCCGTTTTTTGCATCTTCACGCGGCGGCGTTACCGCGCGATCGCGCAGCTCTCCGATTATCTGCGCCGCGTTGCAAACGGGCAGTTTGAGCTTGCCCTGCGCGACAACGACGAGGGAGAGCTGTCGATTCTGAAGAATAATATCTACACGCTGTCCTCCATGCTGACCGAGCAAGCCGGGCAGCTATCCCGCGAAAAACGCTCTTTGCAAAGCGCGGCGGCGGACATATCCCACCAATTGAAAACGCCGCTGACCTCGCTTTTAATGATGGCGGAGCTGCTCGAGGATGAAACGCTGCCGCCCGAAAAGCGGCGGGAATTTTTGCAGAACTTAAAAATCGGCCTGTCCCGCATGGAGTGGATGGTTTTATCCCTGCTGAAAATGGCGCGGCTGGACTCCGGCACGGCTGAATTTAAGAAAGGGCCCGTTTTCGCGGACAAATTGCTCGCCGCGGCGCTTGAGCCGCTCACGATCATGTTGGAGCTGCGCGGGCAGCGGGCGATTCTCCCCGAAGACGCCCCGCCCTGTTTGATCTGCGACTCCGAGTGGACGCGGGAGGCGCTGACCAACATCCTGAAAAACGCCTCCGAGCACAGCCCGGACGACGGCGCGATCGCCGTTCATTGGGGCGAAAACCCGCTTTGCCGCTGGATTTCGGTAACCGACAGCGGAACGGGTATCGCATCAAAAGATTTGCCGCATATTTTTAAGCGCTTTTACAGCCAAAACAAACGCGGCGGCGTGGGCATAGGTTTGGCCCTCAGCCTTGCCGTCATGCGCGGACAGAGCGGGGATATTGAGGTTGTGTCTCCCACAGGTCAGGGCGCTTCATTTACGCTGAAATTTTTCAAGTGACAAAACCGTCACATAAAAATTCACCGCAGAGTCATTTTAGGCGCGTATAATAAAGCTGTCCGGTAAAAGAACCGGGCGATAATTCATTCGGAGGCATCATGATGGCTTTATTGAAAATTGAGAATCTGTCAAAGCGCTACGGCATCGGCGACGCGACCGTAAAAGCCTTGGACGACGTTTCTTTCACAGTGGAAAAGGGCGAGTTTGTCGCGATTGTCGGAGCGTCCGGCTCCGGCAAATCCACGCTGCTGCACTTGATCGGCGGGGTTGACCGTCCCGACGGCGGCAAAGTAACCTTGGACGGTACGGATATGTATCAATTGGACGAGTCCAAGCTGGCAATTTTCCGGCGGCGTCAAATCGGGCTGATCTATCAGTTCTACAATCTGATACCCGTGCTGAACGTGGAAGAAAACATCCTTCTGCCGCAGCTTTTGGACGGGCG
>JAITSR010000069.1 GCA_031287655.1 Clostridiales bacterium | reverse complement strand
TGAATCGTGACGCGCAGGTTTTCCTGAAAGCGGATCGGGTCCGCGATGTGCCAGCGGTACATGCCAAACCGCTTCTGCGACTGATACAACCGGTCCCGCGGGACTTCATAAAAGCCGGTGTACGGCGTCGTGAACGACACATAGCGGTCGTGCGTTCTGGGGTCCTCAAAGTCATACGACCCGCAAAAATAGTCCTCGGTACCCGTGCCGCAGATCGTCGGCCATTCGCCGTCGCCGTCCATATAGAACTTGATCTCGCCCTCGCCCCACCAACCGTTGTTGTTCACGCCCCACGACATGTATGTGCCGACGTACTGCCCTCTGCCCTCCACGCCGTCGAGCAGTGTGTAGACCTCGCCGTAGGGCAGCGGGTTTTCGCGCCGGAACCGCGCGTGAAAATACGCAAACTCGGGGGGAATCTCGTCGGTCAGCGCATAGTCGATCTGATAAAAGCAGGTCATATCGTCCTCGCCCCGATTTTCGAGCGTGATCCGGCAGCTCTTTTGAAACGGCATCGGCCAGTAGCAATTAAACGCGCTGCCGGGGTTCGTACACACCGCGAGCGAGGAGATTTGATAATAACTCTGCCAGCCGCTGCAAAAAAAGTCCCCGACCGGACACTCGACCGAAGGCTGCGCCTGCCCGTCCCAGTAGAAGCGCAGAATTGAATTGCGCCATTTGCCGGTCGGCGTCATCCAAATATGCTGGATCGCGCCGGGGCCTTCGACGCTCGCAAGTTCGAAGGTCTCACCGCCCTTGACTGTGACGAACGGGTTGACCTTCCAGCCGCGCCCGAGTTCGCGCGCCGCGTTGCGCGCCGAGCCCTGCCCGAGCTCGCACATGCCGCCCAGCCCCTTCCCGCCGGAATAGTTCTCCGGGCTGATCGAGCGGCTCCGCGCGTTGGAAAGCCGCGCGAGGTCGCCAAGATGCGTTCCGAAACCAGAAAACATAAAAACCTCCATTTCGTCGCTCCGCTCCGTCACAAACAGCGACGAACCGGTATTCGGAAAACACGTCCGGTATTACGAGACGTTCGGCCCGGGGGCCGCGCGAAGGGCGACGACCGTCTCCCGCGTGTCCGCGCCGCCCGCCGCCGCGCTGTCATATGTAACCGTTATGCGAATTTTCGCGTGCGCCTCGTCCGCGTAGGCAATCGAGAAGTCGCGGATTCCGGCGATCTTTTGCGCGCCGCGCGGGTCGTCGACGCCGGGCGTGTTCGCGGTCTTTTCGACGAGCCGCCCACCCATGCCGTCCGGCGCTTCCTCAAAATAGATAAAGTAGCAGTCGTCCGTCACGTCGCCCGGCGTACCGTCGATCTTCAAGACATTGCGCACATTCGTCTCGGAGCCCGATTCAACAATGCTCACGGTGTCGCGCGCGCCGTTCTGCCGCAGCTTTACCGTGACATAGGAAAGCGCGATCCGGGCCTCGTTCTGTCCGTCCTTTTCGGCAAAAATGCGTCCAAACGCGTTGCTGCCCGTCGCAATCACGGTCAGGAGCGAAGTGCCGAGCAGGGCCATCAGCGTCAGCGCGATCAAAAGCTCAATCACGGAGAATCCATTCTGTTCTGCTTTCGCTTTTTGCATCATTTCGATACTGCCCTTTCAACGCGCAATACCGGCGACCCGTCCACAATCGCATACGCGTAGTGGTAGGACTCCGGTTTGATCACAATTCCATAGTTGTCCCGCAGGTAGTCGAGCCCCGTCTCTCCGGAGACCGGCGGATAGCGGCCCTCGATCGCGTAGCACTGACGGATCGCGTCGTTGATCGCGCTCTCGTTCGCGCCGCGCTCGCGCTCGGCCGCCTGCGTGCGGTAATCCATCAGCGGCGGAATCAGCACAGTCAACAGGATCGACATGACCGCGAGCACGACGATCAGTTCGATCAGCGTAAAACCGCCGTCGCCGCCCGCTCGCCGTTCGCCGCCGCCTCCGCGCCGACGCGCCGGTGTTCGCCGTCTGATCCAATTATACCATAAAACCCTCATAAGAAAATCTCCCGTCGCTCGCAGTCCGCTCGCTTTCCGCGTCTGACCCGTTCAAATTCAGCCGCCGCCGTTGTCCCGCGGGACGGTGTCGGTAAAGTCCGCGGTTGCGGCGTCATAGGTCACGGAGTAGGACTCGCCGCCGACCTGCCGCGTGTATGTGAAGCCGCCGTCCGTTTTCAGCTCCGTGACACGCCCCTCAAAATCCCTGCCCGCGCTCTCCCGGATTCGATCCCCGAGGCGCGTATCGTCCGGGTCATAGACACCTTCAATTTTCATAAGCTCAATCGCCGCGCTGATGTGCTGTGCGTCCCGCCGAACCTCCGACCGCCGCGCGCCCGAGACCAACCCGTTCATACGCGGGAACAGGACCGCGATCAGAATCGCAACGACCGCAACGACGACCGCGAGTTCCACAAGCGTAAACCCCCGATCGTCCCCGCCGCGCGCCCATATGCTTGCGTGCGCCCGCTCGCGTCTATCCGAGCGTTTTTTGCCATTCATACGATTATTCCTTTCACCTGCGCGTACCCCCACCGGAAAGTACAAGCCCACCACTACATCGCCGTCATAATGCTGATCATCGGCAGCATGATCGACACGATAATCACACCGACGACCGCGCCGAGCACGATAATCATCAGCGGTTCGATCATCACGGTCAGCCGGTCGATCGCCTCCTCGACCTCAAGGTCAAAAAAGCCCGCCGTCCTGCCGAGCATCTCGTCGAGCTCGCCCGAATTTTCACCGACCGCGATCATGTGGACGAGTAGGTTCGGGAACAGCCGCAAATCCCGAATCGGCCCCGCGATCCCCTTCCCCTCCTTGATCGCCGTACTGCACGCCTCAAACCGCCGCTCGACGACGCGGTTCCCGATCATATGCTTCATGATGTCGACCGCGTTGATAATCGGGATGCCGCTCTTTAGCAAAATGCTCATGCTCCGCGCAAAGCGCGCCGTGATGATTTTCAGGCTGACCGCGCGCACGCCCGGAAACGTGAGCTTTAAACCGTCAAACCAATAGCGCCCGACCGCGCTCCCGCGAAAATATTGAAAGAACAGAACGACCGCAACGACAAAAAGCGCCAACAGGAAAAAGTTCTGCACAAAAAAGCCGCTGATCGCCATCAAAACGCGCGTGATCGCGGGCATTTCCTCGCCCATCTGCCCCAAAATATCGGAAAACATCGGCAGAATCTTGACCATCAGGAGCACGATCACGGCGACCGTCAGCACCGCGAGGATCACCGGGTACGTCATCGCGGATTTGACCTTTTGCGAAATTTTGTTGTCGCGCTCATAGTAATCCGCGAGCCGCGCCATCACGGAGTCGATCGTGCCGCTGACCTCCCCGACCTTGACCATGTTGATGAAAAATTCCTCAAAAACATCCGGGTGCATCGACATCGCCTCGGACAGCACGCTGCCGCGCTGAAGCTGGTCGTGGACGCTCTCGATCACGGCGTCCAAGCGGCGGCTCTCCGTCTGGCCCTTCAGGATCGACATCGACTCGACGATCGTGACGCCCGCGTTCAGCAGCACCGAAAATTGCCGACAGAACACGGCGATCTCGCGGGAGCTGACCTTTGTGAACGGCGCGAATTTCAGCTTTGCCCTCCGCTCCCGGCAGTCGACGACAAAATAGCCGCGGTCGCGCAGCATGTCCTCGAGCGCGTCGAGCGTCGGCGCGCTATAGTCCCCCGTGATGAGCCGGCCTTCCATATTCTTTGCCTTATACTCAAACAGCGCCAAGTGTATCCCACCTCTTCCTTTTTCGTGTTTATTCGGCGACCCGACCGCCTTTTGTTCAGTACCGGCGGTTCAGCAGCTGCATTAGAAGCTGCGTGTCGGACGCCCGCAGGATCGCGTCGTCCTGCGTAATCAGCCCCGACGTCACGAGCTCCGCGAGACTCGCCTCCATCGTCTGCATCCCGACGTTCGTACTCGTTTGAATGATACTGTTGATCTGGAACGGCTTGCCCTCGCGGATCAGATTGCGGATCGCGTTGTTTACGACCATCACCTCGCACGCGACGACGACGCCCGCACCGTCCCGTTTTGGGATCATCTGCTGGGAGATCACGCCCTCGAGCACGGTCGCAAGCTGGCTTTTCACCTGATTCTGCTGATTCGGGGGGAACACGTCGATGATCCGGTCGATCGTTTTAGCCGAGCCGACCGTGTGTAGCGTTGAAAAGACGAGGTGCCCCGTCTCCGCCGCGGTCAGCGCGATCGAAATCGTCTCGACGTCGCGCATTTCGCCGACCATGATGACGTCCGGGTCCTCGCGCAGCGCAGCGCGGAGCGCATTGGAAAACGAACGGGTATCGGAGCCGATCTCGCGCTGGCCGACAAGCGAGCTTTTATGCCTGTGCAGATATTCGATCGGGTCCTCGATCGTGATGATATGACATTTGCGCTCCGAGTTGATGATGTCGATGATGCTCGCGAGCGTCGTCGTCTTGCCGCTGCCGGTCGAGCCGGTCGAGAGCACGAGCCCTTTTCCGCGCTTCGCGAACGACTTGATCACGCCGGGCAGGCCGAGCGAGTCAAAAGGCGGGATGTTGAACGGCAGCGAGCGGATCGCGATTCCAAATGTGTTACGTTGCTTATAAACGTTCGCGCGAAAGCGCCCGAGTCCCGAACGCGAAAAGGAAAAGTCGATCTCGCCGAGCGAGAGCAGCGCCTCCATTTGCTTTTCATCGACAAGGGAGCGGACATGCGCCTCCGCCGTTTTTGGCAGCACGACCTCCGTATCGGGGATCGCGTCGAGCACGGAGCCGACGCGCATGACCGGCCTGCTGCCGACGCCGATGTGAAGGTCGGTCGCGTTGTGCTTGCACGCAAACTCGAGCAGGGCGTTAAAATCGCCTGTGTCGAGCCCGCCGACGGGTGCGGGTGCGGGCGCAGGTGCGGTGGCCGTGGTCGAGGGCGCCGCCGCGGAGGGCTGTGCGGGCGAAGCCGTGGGAGGCGCGGGCTGTGAAGGCGGCGCGGCCCCGGAGCCGCCGCTTGGGGGCACTCCAAATCCGCCGCCTTGCGAAAGGCCGAAGCCGCCGCTTTTTGGAACACCGAAGCCACCGCCCTGTGCGGGCGGGCTTGCAAAATTATTCTCTGGCATAGACAGTATTCACCAACTCCTGTATTGAAGTGCGGCCGTCGAGCACAAGCGCCCGGCAATTGTCCAGCAGCGTCGTCATGCCGGACTCGACCGCCATTTCCCTGAGCTTGCCCGTGCTTCTGGCCTGTTCGATCTCCAGCTTTACGCTGCTGTCGATATAAAAAACCTCATGAATCGCGTGTCGGCCGAGATACCCGATCTGATTGCACTGGGGGCAGCCCGTCGGCTCATAGATTTTCGCCGGGGCGTCCAGCCGCAGGAGCGCCATCTCCGTCTCGTTCGCCTCGCGCTCCGTCCTGCAATGCACGCAGAGCTTTCTCACAAGGCGCTGGGCGATCACGCAGGTCACGGCTTCGCTCAAAAGATAGGGCTGGATGCCCATATCCATCAACCGCACGATCGAACCGGGGGCGTCGTTTGTGTGGAGCGTCGACAGCACGAGATGGCCGGTTATCGCGGCCCGCACGGCGATCTCCGCCGTCTCCTCGTCCCTGATCTCTCCGACCATGATGATGTCCGGGTCTTGGCGCAAAATGCTGCGCAGCCCGCCCGCAAACGTGAGCCCGGCCTTTGTGTTGACCTGAACCTGGTTGATCCCCCTTATCATATATTCCACAGGATCCTCAATCGTAACAATATTTTTCTCGATTTTGTTCAGTTCGTGCAGCAGGCTGTATATCGTCGTCGTCTTGCCGCTCCCGGTCGGCCCGGTCACAAGCACGATCCCGTGCGGGACGCGGATCACGTCGTCGATAAGCCGGGTCTCGCGCTCCGAAAAGCCGAGCATCCCGCGCTCGAACGAAAAGCCCGAGCGGTCGAGCTTGCGAATCTCGATCTGCGCACCAAACACGGTCGGCAGCGACGAGAGGCGAATGTCACAAGCGCAGACGTCGATCGACATTTCGATCCGCCCGTCCTGCGGGAGCCGCCGCTCCGCAATGTCCATGCCCGCCATGATCTTGATGCGCGTCGACACGGCCGAATAGAGCTCGCTCGGGATCGTCATGTTCTCAATCAGGCTGCCGTCGACGCGGTAACGCACGCGCACCGAGTCAAAGAACGGCTCCAGATGAATGTCGCTTGCCTTCATTGTGACGGATTGGTTCAGGATCGAGTTTGTGAGGCGGACCGCCGGGGCGTTGGAAAGCTCGCTGTCCTCCGCGCCCTCGGTTTGCCGCCGCGCCCCGCCGGAACCCGCGCTTGCGCCGCCGCCCGCCCCGGCGCCGGACGCGGCGCCGACGCCTTGACTGATACCGAAGCCGATGCTGCCGGGGCCGCCCTCCGGCGCGTGGCGATACTCGTTTTTTAAATCCTCGAGCGCCTTTACGGAACGCTGCCGCGAAAAGCACACGTCGATCTTCCGGGAAATCACGGCGGCGTCGGCGGGGACCGGGACGACGGCCTTCTTTGTAATGAAGCGAATGTCGTCGACCGCGAGCACGTTCACGGGCTCCGCCATCGCGACGTAGAGTTTGTTTTCCTCGACGCGGATCGGCAGGACGTTGTATTTGCGCGCGATCTCGTCGGAAATGCAGTGGATCGCATCCGGCTCCACCGTGATGCTGTCAAGGTCCGTCAGCCCCGCGGCTTTTCGTCCGGCTTGCCCGGCTTGTCCGCCGCTTGCGCCGCCGCCGAAACCGCCCGCGCCGCCGCTTGTGTCTCCCGCCGCCGCGCGCAGCATCCCGCCGCACATATCCCAATTTTTTGCATACCGCAGCATATATAAGCCCGTTCCTTTCCTTATTTCACCAACGGTTAACGTGTTCACAATCGTCACCGACGTAGTATTATTACCCTTTTTATAGATATACAAATCAAATCGCAAAAAATCGAAATATGCGTCCGCAAAGTCATTGTGAACATTTCGGGAGATTTGGGTATATATACAAGGTAAGTTCGCGGAGCGTATTCAGGTAGGGGGTTGGACGTCAGTGGACAAGTCTGAGTTTTCACGCGTGACCGGCTGGGGCCGCGCGCTGATCGACAGTTTGAACGACAAATCGTTTGTAACAGCCGTGCGGCAGGGCCTGACGCTGACGATCCCGCTGATGATTTTAGGGTCGCTCGCGATCTTCATCAACAATCTGCCGATCGCGCCCTATCAGGCGCTGATGTTCTCGGTATTTGGCGAAGGTTGGAAAGACTTCGGCGGCGGCATCTATCAGGCGACCTTTTCGATCATGGGGCTGTGCATGAACTTTACGGTCTCCCACGCGATCGTGAGCGGCAATCGGGTTGCAGTCGCCCGCGGCGTGAGCCCGGTCGTCGGCGCGCTCGTTTCGGTGATGAGCCTTTTCTCGCTTGTGCTCGTCGAGGACGGCAGGTTCGCGCTTGACTGGATAGGACCGCTCGGCGTGTTTGTCTCGATGATCACGGCATACCTTTCGACGAGCCTGTTTCTGGCTTTGCACGGGGTTCGCGCGCTGACGCTCCGCATGTACGGCAACTCCGCCGACCGCGACCTCTCGAGCGTGATCTCCTCCCTGATTCCCTCTGCGCTGACGCTCATCGCGTTTGTCACGCTCCGCCTCGCGCTTGGCGCCTGTGGCATCCCGAATATTCTCACGGCGATCAACGACTGGTTCCTCCGCCTGTTTGAGGCGCTGCCGTCGTCCCTTTTCGTCTTTTTCTTCGTGATCTTTACGCATGTGTTATGGTTCTTCGGGATTCACGGGAACAATGTGCTGGAGCCCGTCGTCCGCGCCCGAATCCTGCCCGCGCTCGACATCAACCAGAGTCTCGTCTCACAGGGGCTCGCGCCGACGCAGATCTTCACGAAGGAGTTCTTCGACGTCTTCGTGTTTCTCGGCGGCTCCGGCGCGACGCTCTGCCTGATCCTCGCGCTGTTCCTCGGCACGCGGCGGGCGAATATCCGCAAGATCGCGACGTTCAGCATCTTTCCCGGACTGATCAATGTCAACGAGATGATGATCTACGGTCTGCCGATCGTACTGAATTTTTACCTTCTGATCCCCTTTTTGCTGATCCCGCCGCTGTTCACGCTCATTTCATATACCGCGATGACGCTCCGGCTCGTGCCGCTCACGGTTTCCGTGGTCGAATGGACGACGCCGATCGGGATCGGCGGTTTTATCACGACGGGCGGGTCGCTCGCGGGCTCTTTTCTCCAGTTTTTCAATCTCGCGCTCGGCACGCTGCTCTATCTGCCGTTTGTGAGAGCGCATGAATACTACTTCCGGCGGGACAACGCGCGCGTGCTAAAGAACCTGCAGGACCGGATCGACAGGCTGAACGAGCAGCGCGGCGCAATCGTGCTGCACTCCCACGACTCGGAGGGGAGCCTTGCGCGGGCGCTTGCGGACGACTTGGAACGCATCCTAAAATATGGGGCTCCGGTTCCGGGCGGCGACGGCAAAACCGAAGGGAACTGCGTCGGCGGCCTTGTGGGCG